>CAZXZF010000009.1:0-2879 GCA_964645095.1 uncultured Desulfocurvus sp.
GCGGAGTTGGCGTTGAAGAAGCCGCCGCCGTTGGTGCCCAGCTCCTTGATGGCCTCCTGGGAGGCCACGGGGCCGCGGGTTATGGCCTGCTGCGTGGCGACCCTCGGAATGGGGGCCGGAGTGGGTTTGAGCGTCGTGTCGGCCTTGAGATCATCAACCGTGGGCGCGATCTCGTAGGCCACAGGCGCGGAGAGCGTGGCCTGCACCGTGCCCTGAAAAGTCTGCGGCACGCCCTGCCAGACCAGGGCCAGGGCCAGCACAACGGACAGCGGCAGCAGGATGTACAGAGTGCTGCGCGTCATATCGACCCAGAAGTTGCCGAGAAAGCGCGTCTCCCGCCGGGTCAGCCCGCGGATGAGCGCGGCCAGGATGGCGATGCCCGTGGCCGCGGACACGAAGTTGTGCACGGTCAGGCCGAGCATCTGCACCAGATAGCTCATGGTGCTCTCGCCGCCGTAGGCCTGCCAGTTGGTGTTGGTGATGAAGCTCAGGGCCGTGTTGAAGGCCAGGCTAGGCTCCACCGCGCCCATCCCGTCGGGGTTGAGCGGAAGCCAGCCCTGGGCGCGCTGGAGCACGTAGAGGACCACGACTCCGGCCATGCTGAAGAGGAACATGGCCAGGGCGTACGATTTCCAATCCATCTCCTGCTGCGGGTCCACCCCGCAAAGGCGGTACAGAAGGCGTTCCAGCGGGCCCAGCACGCGGGAAAACAGGCAGGGCCTGCCCTCCAGCACCTTGGCCATGTACTGGCCCAGCGGCCAGGCCAGGCCGAGGAGCAGCGCCATATACAGAACGATGGTGAGAATGTCCGCGAGCTGCATTACTCGAACGCCTCCGGTTTGAGCAGGGCCACCAGCAGGTAGACGAACAGGCCCAGCACCACGATGCCGGTCAGAATATACAGGGGGTTCATGGGCGCAACTCCTTGAGGCTCTCAGCCAGACGGACCAGCCCCAGGCTGGCCAGCACGGCCAGCAGGAACAGCAGGCCGATGAGGCCGTCCGAGGGCGTGTTCAGCATTTCCAACATGGTGTTTTCCTCCTCCCGGCCTGGTTCGCCGGGTTCCTTGGATGGAGCTATAGCACCAGAGCAATAAAGAGGGTGTAGGAAATGTGGGGTGGCGTGTAAGGATTGTGTTGGGAAATGCTGTTCAGTTTGCTCTTCGGACCGGCGGGTGTGCCCTGGAGTCTGACAAACACGGCGACGTTGCTTGCTCCGCTTTTGCTCCACTGCGCGGGCGAGCCAGTGCCCACTCGTGAAGGCGCATGCGCACGCAACCAGCAGAAACCGTTCGCAATGCATGGACAACATACTGTAACAATCTAGCAGCTTGCGAGACTTAAAAAACTCTCGACCTTCAGGTCATGCCGGTCCTATTACGGCCCCGGGCACCAAGAATATCAAGGCCCCGCACGCGAACAGGCATGTTTGCGGCGAGGCCTTGCCTCCATCAAGCGGGCATTCCGCCGGATTCTTGGCGCTTGTCTGCACACGCCGCGCACAGCTCGGTCAAGAGACGCGGCGGTGCGGAGTTGCAGCACAGGGGAGCAGCCAGAGCCGTCCGTTTTGCGAGCATCCGGGAGCTGCCCGCCCCGGAAACTATTTCAGCGAGAAGTCCACCCGGCCGCCGGCCTTGACACCCTTGGGCGCTTCTTTGCCCACCCGCGGCCCCAGCAGGAACACGCGGGCCTGCTCAACGCCGCCCTTCTCCGCCAGCCAGGCCTGCACCGCAATGCCCCGGTCCTGGGCCAGGCGCTCCATGTCCTCCTGGCGCACCTCGGTGTTCTGCAGCAGCAGGGCCTCCATCTCCTCCACGGGCAGGCCCTTGGCCAGGCCGATGAGGTTGCGCGGCTTCTTGAAGTCCGCAGCCTTGTACACCCGTTCCAGGTAGCGCGGGTACTCCTCGGCCGTCAGGGCCAGCCCGTCCACGCTGCCGCTGGCCTTGCCCCGGCGCGCCAGCTCCGTGGCCTTCTGGGCCTTCACGCGGTGGTCCAGGGCCGCGCGCCGGAGGCCCTCGTCCTCCACCTGGGGATCGGCGTGCCCGGCCAGCTCCAGCTTGAGCCCAGGCCGGTCGCGCAGGGCCTTGGAAAGCGTCTGCAGGGCCTTTTCGGCCTCGGCCGAAATCTCGGCCCGGCCCGGCTCGAAGGCCAGGTAGGACAGCTCTTCCCCCCCGCCGAACAGCGAGGCCAGAAGGGTGAAGGGCGAGGTCGCGGCCTTCACCAGCAGGTTCACGATGACCTTGACGATGATGCCGCCCAGGCTGAACTGCGGGTCGTCGAGCGAGCCCTCGATGGGCAGGTTGAGGTCGATCTCCCCGCGCGAGTTGGAGAGCAGGGCGATGACCAGGTTCACGGGGATGTTCATGGCGTCCTTGCTTTCCACCTTCTTGCCGAAGGTGAGCTGGTCCAGGAACACCTGATTCTCGGCCTTGAGCGCGCCCTTGTCCACACGGTAGCGCACGTCCACGGAGAGCTTGCCCTTTTCGATGGCGTAGCCCACGTAGCGGCCCGAATAGGGGCTGAAGCTCGACATCTCGATGCCCGTGGCCTTGGCCCGGATGTCCAGGCTGAGCGGCTTGGCCAGGGGGTCCATCTTGCCGGTTATCTCCAGGGGGCCGGTGCGGTCCACCTTGCCCCGGATGGCCACCCCGGTCTGCGCGCCGGGCCGCACCGGGCCGATGCTCCCGGCCAGATCCGTGAGGTTGGCCGTGTAGTTCGGCTTGATGAAGCGGTCGTTGAAGACGATGTTGCCGCCGGAGAGGCTCACCCGGCCGATGTTGATCTGCGGGGCCGGACCGGGCTTTCCAGCCGGGGCGGGTGCGGGCTTTTCAACCAGCGCCTTCCCTGCCTGCGAGGCCGGGGCCTGCGGGGCCGGGGCCT
>CAZXZF010000009.1:2979-4063 GCA_964645095.1 uncultured Desulfocurvus sp.
CCGGGGGCGTGGCCTGGGACGCGTTGCCGCTCGCGGGCTGGGCGCCGTGCGCGTCCTCCTTTCTCACCACGTCCTGCAGGTTGAGGTGGCCCTCGGGCGTGAGCAGCAGCCTGGCGTAGAAGCTCGACAGGGCGATCTCTCCCGCGTTGAAGCGCAGCGGCGAGGAGCCCGCGTCCAGCGCCGTGAGCCGCAGGCTGCGCCAGCGCAGCAGGTCCGAAGCGTTGAGCTTGTCCAGCACGTTCAGGTCGATGAAGGCGACGTCTCCGGCAAAGGAGGCGTCCTTTCCGGCCAGCCTGAGCCGCCCCTTGGCCGAAATCTCGCCGCGGGTGAGCAGGGCGTTGAGGTTCTGGGTGGCCCAGCCCTGCAAGCCCACCAGGTCCACATGCGACAGGGCCAGCTCGAGGTCCGCGTCCAGAGGGTCCGGGTGCAGGCCGCCGCGCACCGCCATGCTGCCCTGTTCGTTGATGCGCGAGGAGAAGTCCAGCCTGGTGCCGGCACCCGGCGCGGAGGACAGGCCCTCCAGGGTCAGGGCCAGCTCGCGCATGGAAAACTGCCGCGCCCGTTTGCCCAGGGTCTCGTCGGCAAAGCGCAGGCTGCCGCCCGTCACCGCCACCCGGCCCACGCTCCAGGTCCAGGCCTTGTCCTTCTTGTCCTTCTTGTCCTTTTCCGGGGCCTGCACGCCCTGGCCCACGGGTGCCGGCTGGGCCTGCTTCGCGGCGGGCTCCTTCGCGGCGGGCTCCTTCGCCTTCGACTCCTTGGACCCAGGCAGCGGGGCCGGGGCGGAGAAGTCTCCGGCCAGCTTCTGCACGTCCAGGCTGCCGTCGGCCAGGCGCCGCACCACGCCAAAGGGCCCGGAGAGCAGCACCTCGGCCACAACGGCCTTGCGCGCGGCCAGGGTCAGGCCCACACCCTTTGCTTCCAGCGAGGCGAAGCCCAGCTGCGGCTCCCCGCCCCCGCGCGCCACGGAAAGCCCGGTCAGGGCCAGGGCCGCGCGCGCCGCACCGGCCAGGGTGGCCTCGTCCAGGGTCAGCTCGGCCTTCTTCAGCCGCAGCACCGATCCGCCTTGGACCCCGCCCTTGGCCGC
>CAZXZF010000009.1:4163-27642 GCA_964645095.1 uncultured Desulfocurvus sp.
CCTTGGCCGCACTGGCCAGGGCCACGTCGCGCAGGGCCGTCTTGCCGCTCACGCGCACCTGGGCGTCCTGGCCCTTGGGCCGGGCGAAGCTCACCAGCAGGTCCGCATCCAGGCGGGCGGACTCGAGCCGGGCTGGGAGGCCCGGAGGCAGGTATCCGGCCAGGCGCATGAGGTCGAAGTCCGCGATGTTGATCTCCAGGGCGGCGTCCTGGCCAGGGGCGAAGGGCCTCGCCTTGCCGCCCAGGGTCAGCAGCGAGCCGTTGACCTTGGCCGAGAAGCTCGGCTGCACGTAGCTTTCCACCGTGCCCGGCGTGTTGGCCACAAAGGGCACGCCCAGGCTGATCTCCGTCACGGCCTGGGCGGACTTGGCCAGCTGGTCCTCGAAGACCACGCTGCCGCCGCTGAGCGTGATGTTGGCCACGGAGAACTGCGGCGGCCCGGACGTCTTTTCCGGCTGCTCAGCCGGGGTGGCGGCGAACTTGTCCAGGAGGTCCGAAAAGTTGTAGCGGCCGTTGGCCAGGCGCACCACGCGCACCCTGGGGCCGGCCAGGCGCACCTCGCTGACCACGGGCACGCGCTGGAGCAGCGAGGTCGAGGACAGGTTCACAAGCAGGCTGTCGAAGCCCAGGAACTCCTGTTCCGTGCCGTTGCCGGTCCGTTCCCCGACGGCAAAGCCGCGCACCGTCACGGACAGGGCATAGGGCGAGACCTCGATGCGCTCGATGCGCACCGGGCGGGCGAGCTGCTCGGACAGCACAGCCTCAAGCTTGGCCTTGGCAAAGCCCGGCAGCCAGAAGTAGCCCAGCGCGCCGAACAAAAGAACCAAGGCCGCGAGGGCGCCCAGGGTCCAGTGCACGCCGCGCCGCCGCAGGAAGGCCATGCCCTGCTCCTTGACCAACGCCGTGAATGCGGTGCGTATTTCCATTTTCAAATCCCGCTGGTTGGAAATTGCAGTGGAGTGGCGCACGGTACCGCGCCTACACCTCTGCCCATCTTACATGTCAGCTTGGTGGTTGCGGCGGGCGGAGTCAAGAATTTTGACGAGGGCGGCGCGCAGGACGACCTTGTGCACCGCCTTGGGCAGGCCCGCGAATTGATCTCTGTCCTGCTCGTTTACGTCTGAACCGATCGTGGCGGCCCTGGTGCGTGCGGCCTGCCCCCCGGAACATGGACGGGCGGCCGAGGGCCTGCTCCCGTGCGTCTCCGGCGCCATACCCAAAGGGACTCGCGTGGATCAGCATATTCCGGCCTCGGCCATCGCCCTCGTGGTCCACGGCTGCTCCACAGGCGGGTTCCACCTTGCCAGCCCTCAACCGCCTGTTTCCCGCCCAGCGCTTGGGGGCGGCTTTTGCCCCTGCATGCGCTTCTCCACCCGCACCAGCGCCTTCCTGAGTTCTTCCATCTGCACCGGCTTGGACACATAGTCGTCCATGCCGGCCTGGAGGAACTTCTCCCGGTCTCCCTGCATGGCGTAGGCGGTCATGGCGACGATGGGTATTCTCGACTTCTCGCCGAACTCGGCCGTGCTGCGGATGACGTGCGTGGCGGCGACCCCGTCCATCTCCGGCATCTGGATGTCCATAAAGATGCAGTCGAAGTCTTCCCGCAGAAAGGCGCTGAGGACTTCCTCGCCGTTGTTGGCCGTGACGACATCATGCCCCATGCGCTTGAGCATGACCTTCATGCTCATCTGCCCGATGGGCTCGTCATCGGCCAGGAGCACTCTCAATGGCCTCAGGTCGAACAAGGCGGAATCCAGCACATCTTCTCCGCCGTCCGATTCCGTCCGGACCGCATCGTCAAGGAGCAGGTGCAGATAGACCGTGGTGCCCAGGCCTGTCTCGCTGTCCACGGTGATGTCGCCGTCCATGAGTTCGACGATACGCTTCACGATGGCAAGACCGAGCCCGGCGCCTTCGTATTGCCTCGCTATGGAGGCATCTGTTTGCGTGAACCGGCCAAAGACATGCGCCAGCTTGTCGTCCGGGATGCCAATCCCCGTGTCGCTGACGGAGATGTACACCCTGGTCTTGTTCTGGAACCGCCGGGAGGGGTGCGCCCAGGCCTCCACCCGCACAGAACCGGTCGGGGTGAACTTGATGGCATTGCCGACGAGGTTGAAGAGAATCTGGCGGATGCGGGCCTCGTCGCCGACAAGCTGATCGGGGACGCTCGTTGCGGCGCAGAAGGACAGCCCCAACCCCTTCTCCTGGCTCGTCAGTTCGAAGACTCCCGCGACCTCCTTGAACAGTCGGCCCAGGCTGAAATCCATATGCACAAGCTGGAGCTGGCCGGCCTCCATTTTGGAGAAATCCAGGATGTCGCTGAGCAGGGACAAAAGCCTGCGGCCGGCATCGTACGCCATCTCCGTGTACTTCACCCGGTCACTCGGCGAGACCTTTTCCCTGAGCAGCTGGAGCATGCCCAGCACGCCGTTGAGCGGGGTGCGGATCTCGTGGCTCATGTTGGCAAGGAACTCGGACTTGGCGAGGTTGGCGGATTCAGCCTGGGCCTTGGCCTCGATAAGACTTTGTTCATAGTCGTGAATCTTTGTCACATCCTGTATCAACGCCAGAAAGTATTTACTCGGCAACTTTTTTACCTTGACGTCAATATGCAGCTTCTTGCCGGTCAGCGCTGATTCATAGGGGCCGGCATACGCTGCTTCGCCATGCTCGATCGCATCAAAGAGGATTTGCCGGACTTCACCTTGCATATTGCTGAACAAATTCAGGTCGGCATATCTGTCTTTGTCCTCCACCCCAAAGATCGAGGCGAAGGATTGATTGACTTCCTGTACGACAGTCTTGTCGTCAGCGATCAGTATCCCTATCGGCGAAGCCTCAAAGAGTTCCCGGAACTTTTGCTCGCTTCGCTGCAGCGCCGCCTCGGCCAGCACCTGTTCGGTGATGTCTTCACGCATGAGCAGTCCGCCAACGATCTTTCCGTCCTGATACAGGGGCGCCCCGTGCATGCGCTGGTATCCCTCCTGCCCGGCCGAGTACTGCGGCACGAAGACCGCAGGCAGGTGCATGACCTCACCCCGGAGGATGGTGCGCACCTGGTCCCCGACGCCCGCGCTGGAGATGCCCTTAAGCTCCCAGACCGGGCAGCCCAGGAAGTGCTCGGGCGGGAAGAGGCCCCTGGCGAATTGCGTCAGGTGCCATTTGTTCACGAAGGTAACGATGCCGTGGGCGTCAAAGGCCATGATGGAGATGGAGCTTTCATCCAGCAGCTGGCGCAGGCGCTCCTGGCTCTCTTGAAGCTGGCTCTCCATGAGCTTGCGCCTGGTGATGTCCCGGTTGGTGGCGCGCCGGCCCAGATATGCGCCGTCATCGCCGTGGATGGCCCGGCACCTGTGGTTGACCCAGATGACCTGGCCGTCCTTCTTCATGATGCGGACATCCATGTCGCAGGGCTCTTCGCTCTGCGAGTCCACTCTGTTGATGTGTCCGTTGAATATGCCCTTGTCCTCGGGGCAGATGATGTTGCGCACCAGCATGCGGTCGGAGATGAACTCCTCTGCGCTGTAGCCCGTGATGTCCCGGCAGGCGGGCGAGATCCAGACCATCTGGCCCTGCGTTCCGCGCCAGTATTCCCATTCGTGGGTGAAGTCGGCCACGGTGCGGAACTTCTCCTCGCTCTTCTGCAAGGACTCCTGGGCCTGCTTCCGCTCGGTGATGTCGATCACGATCCAGATCACCCCCTGGGCCAGGTCCGAGGGGGTCACGGCGCTGGCCGAGAGCTCGCACCAGAACACGGAGCCGTCCTTGCGCCGCACCTGGTATTCCACGTGCACGACGTCCTGGCTGGCGGCCAGGCTGAGCACCTTCTCGCCGAAGGCCGCAAAGGTCTCGCGCGAGACGTGCAGGGGCTCTGTGGAACGCCCGACGAGCTCCTCTGGCGCGTAGCCGAACATCCCGCAAAACTTTGGGTTCACCTCGGTGATGATCCTGTCTCCGGTCACGACCAGGATGCCCACGGCGCTGTTGTCGAAGACCGTCCGCTTCCACTGCATGGACTTGAGCAGACTGTTTTCCGAGGCCTCGATGGACTCCAGCATGTTGTTGAAGCCGAGTCCCAGCGCGCCGATCTCGTCGGCCCTGTCCATGTCGGCGCGGACGCTGTGCCTTCCTTGACGCACCTGCTCGGTGACGCCCACAAGCTTGCGCAGGCCGGAGGTCAGCCTTCTGGAGATGAAGATGGCCATGACCGTGCCGACGAGGATGGCCACGAGGGTGTAGAGGACGCCGTTGCGGGTCACCAGGTCGAGGTTGGCGCGGTAGGCGGACAGGTCCAGGCCGACCCTGGCCCAGCCAATGGGCCTGCCTCCCGAGACCACCGGGACCGCAACGTCGATCTGCCGCCTGGTGTCAACCAGAAAGTGCAGCGCGGGCTCAGCGCCGAGCAGGGCCAAGCTCGTCTCGTCCCCCAGGTACGCGCCGACCTTGCCTGGCTCGGTATGGGTCAGGACCCTGCCCCGGAGGTCCAGGACCATGGCGTAGGAGAGATTTGGCGCATCATGGAGGGACCCCAAGACCTCGCCCAGGCCCACCAGGTCGTTGGCCAGGACCCAGGAGACGCTGTTCGCGGCCAG
The DNA here is from genome assembly GCA_964645095.1 of uncultured Desulfocurvus sp. Lineage (GTDB taxonomy): Bacteria > Desulfobacterota > Desulfovibrionia > Desulfovibrionales > Desulfovibrionaceae > Humidesulfovibrio. Next base: position 8,761 of record CAZXZF010000009.1, read on the forward strand.
GGTCTTGGCCAGACTCTCGGCCTGCGAGAGGCTCTCCCGGTGCAGGAAGGTGCGCTGCCGCTCCACCAGGTCCAGGACGAAGACGGTCATGAGCACGGCATGCACGAGGGCCACGCCCAGAATCAGCTGCCGCCGCACCGAGCGGCCCCAGGCTGCGGAGAACCAGGCCGCAAAGGATGACAGGCCGCTACCGGACATGCGGGTTCTCCGGGGAGGCGGGCTGAGCAGAAGGGGCGCAAAGGACATGTGCGCCAGGCACGGCAGGTGTGGCCAGACAGATTCCGGCCAGGGCGTCAGTCCAGAGGTTCATGGCGGAAACTCTCACTTTTCCTTCGCCGCGCCGCGCCGGTTCATTCCTCATGGGGCCGCACCTCCCGCCTGAACTTTTCCAGGAACCGGCGCACCGGCTCATAGGTGGCCTCGGTGGCCGGCTCAAAGCCGGGGCAGGAGATCTGCCGCAGCACCTCGCGCCCCGCAGGGGTTTCCTTGAGCCCGAACAGGACATCCGCCACGGCCACGGCCAGGGCCTGCGGCACGTCCTTGCGGGCAACGATTCCAATGCTGGGCAACGGCTCGGTCTGCCATTTGACCTCGAGCTTCCCGGCGATGTCCGGCCGGTCCTTCTGGAACTTGCGCCAGGGAGGTGGCCAGGTGGTCCCGGCCGCGGACTGGCCAAGATACACGCTCATGATCGAGGACTCCAGGGAGCCCACGTAGACGTTGCGCACCTCCTGCATCACCTTGAGCCCATGTTCCTGGAGGAACATTTGGGTCATCAGGGTGGCGGCCATGGCGGTCGGGGCCGGGTAGGACACGGTCTTGCCCTTGAGGTCGGCTACGGAGCGTATGCCCGAGTCCTTGCGCGTCAGGATGATGCCGCGGAAGTCGCCGTCATCCTGGTATTTGGCGATGATCGTGTATCCGTGTTCCACGGAAACGACAGTGTGGTAGGGGTTGTGCAGGGCAAAATGAAAAATGCCGCCCTTCAGCTTGGAGAGGTATTCCTCGTAGCTGCGCGAGGCCTCCAGCCTGAATTCCACTCCCAGACCGGCCAGCTTGGCGTTCAAATGTTCGATCAGGGGGTTGAACACCTCATGGAGCTTCTGGGGGTTGTGCTGGGGCGCTATGCCGAAGATGTACTGCTGGGTGCGCGAGACAGGCTTTTCGCTGTACCTGGGCTGATACCCGGGGCCTTCGTCGTTGCCGCATCCGGCAAGGGCCAGGCCGAGCAGCATGACGAGCAGGCCGGTGACATGCCAGAGTCTCGCGGGGCGGGCCATACCTTGTCTCCTCGGGCCGGACGCGTTTACAGGTCGCGGCGCATCCGCCGTGAACACACGGTGATGGCCTGCACATACCGGATAGGTCGGCCTGGGACAAGCCCCGCCCTGCGCTTGGCCCTCTGCGGACGCAGCCTGCCGAGAGTCAAGGCGCTCAGCTGGATGCGCAGCTCCATGAGGCACGCGTTTTCACTCTTCCATGTATCCGCTTCACCTGATGTTGGCGGAGTTGTGGCTCAAGTACGGGGCCGGGCAAAGGGGGGCGCGGCCCCATATGTGAAGAGAATCACAAGGTCCGCTTTCGCATTGCCAAATCCCGGGGTCTGGTGCATAGGGCAGAAATACTGCCACGACGCTCCCCCCCCGGGCGTCCCGGAACCAGCAACGCAAAGCGGGCACCATGAAACTCTCCGCCAAGGCGCGCTACGCCGTGCGCATCCTCCTCGATCTCGCCGTGTACCAGGGCCAGGGCCCGGTGCGCACTGCCGACATCTCCGAACACACCGGAGTGTCCGTACGCTTCATCGAACAGATCCTGAAACCCCTCAAAACGGCACGGCTGGTGGAAAGCACGCGCGGAGCCTCCGGGGGCTACGTCCTCGCGGCCAAGCCCGAGGACATCAGCCTGGCGGCCATCATCCGCCTCATCGAGGGCAACCTGTGCCTGACCCACTGCTGCGAGAACCCCAAGATCTGCCAGCGCTCGCCCACCTGCCGCAGCCACCGGGCCTGGGTCCGTGTCACCCAGGTCATGGAAGCCGAGCTCGAAGGCATCAGCATCAAGGACCTTCAGGACGACACCATCCCCGGCACTGCCCACGGTTGCGCCTGCTGACCCATTCCCCCCGCCCCACGTCCGTTCCATAGCCCCGACCACCTATTCCCCGTTGACGCGGGAGAATCCGCCCATCCCCCGCGCCCCCGTGGGGAATGGGCAACCAGCTGATTTAAAACGGCAATAAATATATTGCCCTTTTATTCACAAACTCCCTTGACAGCGTAGGATTTTTTTCATAAACACGACTCATTCAATCGTGATTAAATCTATCGCACTTGCATTTATCGCGATTGAAAGAATGCTGTTTATCTGGGTCGAGCTCAGACTGCACCGACAAACAACGGGACAGGCATGAAACCAACCGCAAGAACCTGCCACGCGACCAGAATCCTGCTGGAGCTTGCGCACCACGGGGACTGCCACCCCATGCGCGCCTCGGAGCTCTCGGTCATCATCGGCATCTCCGGCAAACTCCTGGAGAAAATCGTCCGCCCGCTCAAGACCGCAGGCCTGCTGAAAAGCCTTCGCGGCGCCACCGGCGGCTACATCCTCGGCCGTGCCCCGCAGACCATCACCCTGGCCGACATCCTGACGACCATGGAGGGCGCGGTTTTCAAGCCCCAGTGCTGCGAGGCCGACATCGACTGCCTGCTCATCGAGGCCTGCCCAACGGGCAGCATCTGGGGCGACATCGCCCGCCAGATGGAGCAGCGCTTCCGCGCCATCACCCTGGCCGACCTCATGATCGACTCGCGCGAGGCCTGCCCGTCACGGGCGGCCCGGGTGGCCCGGGCGAGCCACGCCGCCAGGGCCGTGAGCGAAACCGACAGCCAGAAGCCCTGGCGCGACGCAAGCCTCGCCGCGGGCAGAAGCAGACTCTCACGTAGGAGGAAACCGGGGAGCGGGCAGACAGCCCCGCGCCAGCCTGGGCGCCCCCGCCTTGCTTGATGATGGCCGGCTCAGATTTCATGCACCATTAAAGGAGAAGATCATGAAAAAATTGCTCATTCTCGGGTCCGGAGCGGGCGGCACCATCGTTGCCGCAAAAATGGCCAAGTCCCTTGGCGACGACTGGAAGATCACGGTCATCGACCGCGACTGGAAGCATCACTATCAGGCCGGCTGGCTCTTCGTCCCCTTCGGCGTCTACTCCATGGCCGACTGCATGAAGCCCAAGAGCGACTTCATCCCCGAGGGCGTGACCTTTGTCCAGGACACCATCGTCAACATCAATCCGGAAAAGAAGCAGGTCAAGACCGAGAAGGGCGAATACGATTACGACTGGCTGGTCATCGGCACCGGCTGCCGCATCATGCCCGACGAGATCGAAGGCATGATGGACGACTGGGGCGGCAACATCCACAACTTCTACACCCCTGACGGCGCCCAGAACCTGTACAAGAAGCTCAAGTACTACAAGAAGGGCAAGGTCGTCCTGAACATCGCCGAGATGCCCATCAAGTGCCCGGTGGCGCCGCTCGAGTTCGTGTACCTGCTGGACTGGTTCTTCACCATCAACGGCGTGCGCAAGGACATCGAGATCGAGCTCGTGACCCCGCTCACCGGCGCCTTCACCAAGCCCGTGGCCGCCGGCGTCCTGGGCAAGGTCTGCGAGGAAAAGAACATCAAGATCCTGCCCAACTTCGAGATCGCCGGCGTCAACGTGGGCGAGAAGACCATCGAGAGCGTCAAGGGCGACAAGGCCGACTACGACCTGCTCGTGGCCATTCCGCCCAACTTCGGCTCCCAGATCATCATCGACTCCGAACTGGGCGACGCCATGGGCTACGTGGACACCGACAAGCACACGCTCAAGGCCAAGAACATCCCCAACTGCTACGTCATCGGCGACGCCACCAACTGCCCCACCTCCAAGGCCGGCAGCGTGGCCCACTACCAGGCCGACATCGTCTGCGACAACCTGCTGCGCGAGATCGACGGCGAGGAGCCCCGGCCCGAGTTCGACGGCCACTCCACCTGCTTCATCGTCTCCGGCTACGAGCAGGCCTACCTCATCGACTTCAACTACTCGGTGGAGCCGCTGCAGGGCAAATACCCCTTCCCCGGCGTCGGCCCCTTCGCGCTCCTGGGCGAAAGCCACTTCAACTACTGGGGCAAGATGATGTTCAAGTGGGTGTATTTCAACCTGATGCTCAAGGGCCACGAACTGCCGCTGGAATCCCAGATGTTCATGGCCGGCAAGATGCGCCACCACCTGGCCGGCGCCTAGCGCGTGGGGGAAACAATGGAAGAACAGGTTCTCAAACGCATTGAGGGGATGGAGCAGCAGCTCAAGTACCTGGTCGACGCCTCCAAGGGCTGGCAGGAACTGAAGCACGACCTGACTCCCATCATGCACGACGCTTTCAAGACCCTGATGAAGGAGTTCGGCGAGGTCGAGGCGGGCTTCCAGCTCGAGGACATCTTCGCCCTGCTCAAGCGCCTGTTGCGCAGCATCAAAAACCTCACCTACCTGCTGGAGCAGATGGAGAACATCATCGACCTCTGGCAGACCATCGAGCCGCTCCTGCACTCCGCCGTGCCCAAGGGCATCGAGTTCCTGGACGAGATGGACCAGAAGGGCGTGTTCCGCATGTACAAGGCCATGGTCGAGGTCCGCGGCAAGATGGCCCGGGCCTACACGCCCGAGGACATCGAGGTCATGGGCGACGGCTTTGTCTCCATGCTCGGCCTGATCAAGAAGATCAGCACCCCGCAGGCGCGCGAGATGCTGGAGAAGATGGCCGACCTCATGACCACCATGGACCTGAGCGAGTGCAAGGAATGCGGCCCGCTGGGCCTGGTGACCGGCATGAGCAGCAAGGAAGCCCGCAAGGGTCTCGGCGTCATGCTCGAACTGACGAAGAATCTGGGCAAGCTGTCCGGCTAGCCGCCTGGGGGCGGGGCGCCCGACACGCCCCGCAGCCAAGCGCCCACGCGCGGCCCGGCGGAAGTAGCCGCTGCCGACCGGGCCGCGCACCCTCAAACACCGCCGCAGGCTGCGGCAGGAGGACTCTCATGAGCAAGAAGATCCTGATCGTGGACGACGACCCCGCCGTGGTGGAATTTCTGAACGAAGTCCTGACCGACAACGGCTACCTCACCGCCAAGGCCTACAACGGAGCCGAGGGTCTCACGCAGGTCAAGGCCTTCAAGCCCGACCTGATCACGCTGGACATGGACATGCCCGAGAAGGCCGGCACCATGTTCTTCATCGGCCTGCGCAAGGACGAGGCGCACAAGGCGACGCCGATCATCGTCATCAGCGGCGTGGGCCCGCGTCCCGCGGCCTTGAGCAAGGACATCCCCACGCTGACCAAGCCGGTGGAGCCGGCGGTGCTGCTGGACCTGATCGCCAAGACCCTGGCCTAGCCGCACCGGCCCCGGCGCGGCGGGAAACGTGCGCCCGCCCGCCGCGCCGGGCCCTCGCCATGCTTCCGCGCCGGGCGCGCGCCACCCGAGGCCACGGAGGCAATCCGATGCAGCCAGCCCACCCTGAGCCAGACCCTGCGCCGAGCGCCAGGAACACCGTCCTGCTCGTGGACGACGAACAGGACATCCGCGAGTTGTTGGCCATGCTTCTTGGCGACCTCGGCTTCAACGTGCTCACCGCGGCCGACGGCGACCAGGGCCTGGCCCTGTTCAAAACGGCCCGCCCGCCCGTCGTGCTCACCGACATCAAGATGCCCGGCCTGGACGGCATCGGCCTGCTCAAGGCCATCAAGGCCTTAAGCCCGGACACCGAGGTCATCATGATCTCCGGCCACGGGGACATGGAGCTGGCCATAGCGAGCCTCAAGTTCGGCGCGGCCGACTTCATCACCAAGCCCATCGACGACAATCTCCTGGAGCACGGCCTGAAGAAGGCCCAGGAGCGCATCGCCCTGCGCGCCCAGCTGCGCGACTACACCGAAAACCTGGAACGCCTGGTGGCCGAGAAGAGCGCCCGGCTGGTGGAGCTGGAGCGCCGGCTCGCGGCCAAGCAGATCGTGGAGGGCCTGTCCTCGGCCATGCGCTTCGTCAAGAGCGGCGAGGGCGGGGCAGGCACCCTGGGCGAGCTGCCCTGCTTCGTGTCCATCCACAACCGCGAGGGCCGCATCATCTCGGCCAACGCCCTGTACCGCGAGCGCCTGGGCGAGCCCGAGGGCCGGGAGTCCTGGGCGGTCTACGGCACGGTCTACCCCGGGGGCCGGGGCTGCCCGGTGGACGAGGCCCTGCAAAGCGGCCTGGCCGCCTCCAGCCACGAGACCCTGCAAGGCGCGGACGGCGCCTACTTCCACGCCCTGGTCTCGACCACGCCCATCTCCGGCGACGGCGGCGGGGTCAGCATGGTCCTGGAGGTCGCCGTGGACCTGACCGAGGTGGAGCGCCTGCACAGCGAACTGGTGGCCAGCCAGCGCCGCTACCGCGATCTCTTCGACGCCGTGCCCTGCGCCATCACCGTGCAGGACCGCTCGCTCAACGTGGTCGAGGCCAACACGACCTTCCTGCGCGACTTCGGGGGGACTTCCGGCAAGGGCCTGGGCATGCCCTGCTATGAGGCCTACAAGCACCGCTCCGAGCCCTGCCCGGAATGCCCCATCCTCACCACCTTCGAGGACGCAGCCCGGCACCAGGCCGAGACCGTGGTCACGGACCGCTTCGGCCAGCCCCGCAACATCCTCATCTGGACCGCGCCGCTCTTCGACGAGGCGGGCCATGTGGAGAAGGTCATGGAAGTGTCCACCGACATCACCCAGATCCGCCAGCTGCAGGACCACTTGAGTTCGCTCGGCATGATGCTCGGCAGCATGTCCCACGGCGTGAAGGGCCTGCTCATGGGCCTGGACGGCGGCATGTACCGGGTGGAGTCCGGCCTGCGCAAACAGGACCTGGAGAAGGTCCAGAGCGGCTGGGAAACCGTGCGCCACCGCATCCAGCACATCCGCAAGATGGTGCTGGACATCCTCTACTACGCCAAGAGCCGCGACCTGGAGTTTGCGGAGCTCGACCTGCAGGCCTTTGCCAGGGACCTGGCCAACCTCGTGGAGGGCAAGGCCGCCCACGCAGGCATCGCCCTGACCTGCGGCTTTACCCGCGCGCAGGGGCATTTCGAGGCCGACTGCACGGCCCTGTCCTCGGCCCTGGTGAACTTCCTGGAGAACGCCATCGACGCCTGCCTCTCCGAGACCACGGGCCGGCCGCGCCAGATGGGCTTCCAGGCGGCGGTGCAGGACGATCGGGCCGTGTTCACCGTCACCGACACCGGAGTAGGCATGGACCGCGAGGCGCGCGAGAAGATGTTCACCCTGTTCTTCTCCTCCAAGGGCAGCAAGGGCACCGGCATCGGCCTGTTCATCTCCAACCGCATCATCAAGCAGCACCACGGCGGCATCGAGGTGGAGTCCAGCCTGGGCGAGGGCACGCGCATCACCGTCTGGCTGCCGCTCACCCAGCCCGCCAGGGTCGGGGAACATCCGGAAGGCCGGTGATGATCGCCCGGCTGTCCCGCCTGCGCCCCGGCCTGCCGCTGGCCGCCAAGATCATGGGCTGTCTCATCGCCCTTGTCCTGGGCCTGGCCGCCTTTTTGTACAAATTCAACACGCACAGCTTCAGCGAACTGGCGGAGAAGAACGCCGACCTCGAGGCTGACCGCATCTGCGAGACCATCAAGTCCGGCGCCTCCAGCTCCATGATGCGCAACGAGCGCGGCGAGCTGCAAAAAATCGTGGCCCGCACCGGACGCATGGAAGGGATCTCCGGGGTGCGCATCCTGAACAAGGAAGGGCTGGTCATGTTCGCCAGCCGCGAGGAAGAGGTCGGCGAACGCTGGCCCACGGGCGGGTTCCAGTGCGCCTCCTGCCACGAGCGCAAGCCCGTGCCCGCCGCCCTGGAGATGGAGGAGCGCACCCGCATCGAGGAGGGTCCGGACGGCGAGCGCCGCCTGACCATCTTCAGCCCCATCATCAACGACGAGGGCTGCGCCACGGCCTCCTGCCACTTCCACCGCCCGGAGGAAAAGGTGCTGGGCGTGCTGGTCCTGGACATGGCCCTGCACAAGCAGAAGGAGATCCTCGAGGCCCTGGTGGAGTCCAACACCGTGTCCCTGTGCATTTTCCTGGCCGGGGTCTTCGTCGTGCTCTATGCGGTGGTCTACATCCTCATCCAGCGGCCCATCCGGGCCATGATCAGCGTCACCCGGCGCATCGCCGACGGGGAGATGAACTGCACGCTCAACATCCCCCAGCGCGACGAACTGGGCGAACTGGCCGACGCCATCGGGCAGATGTGCCGGGAGATCAGCAGCAAGCACGGGGAGATCAACACCCAGCGCCAGCTCTACCAGAAGCTCTTCGAGGGCGTGCCCTGCATCATCACCGTGCAGGACCGCGACTTCCGCCTGCTGCGCTACAACCAGACCTTCTCCGACCTGTTCCACGTGAGCAAGGGCGCGTACTGTTACGAGGCCTACAAGGGCCGCACCGAGAAGTGCCCGCAGTGCCCGGTGGAAAAGACCTTCCAGGACGGCCAGCCGCATTTTACCGAGGAAACGGGCGTGTACAAGGACGGCACCTCGGCCCACTGGATCGTCAAGACCTCGCCCCTGTACGACGAGGACGGCAACATCACCGCGGCCATGGAGATGTGCCTGGACATCACCCCGCGCAAGCGCCTGGAGGAAGAGCTGCGCAAGAGCGATCGGAAATATCAGGACATCTTCAACAACATTCCCAACGCCCTGTTCGTCATCGACGTCACCGACATGACCATCCTGGACGTGAACCGCAGCACCGCCCTGCTCTATGGCTACCGCCGGGGCGAACTCATCGGCCAGAACATCCGGGCCATTTTTCACCCCGACGAAGCCGAGGCCGGGGCAACCACCCTGGGCCTGGGACAGGCCATGTACCGCGTGCGCAATCAGGCCAAGGACGGCCGGACGTTTTACGTGAACATCATCACCGCCATCTCCGAGTCCGATGACCGCAAGGTCGTGCTGGCCACGGCCACGGATGTCACCGAGCGCATCCGGGCCGAACGCCAGATGGTGCAGGCCTCAAAGATGGCCACCCTGGGCGAGATGGCCACGGGCGTGGCCCACGAGCTGAACCAGCCCCTGGCCGTCATGCAGATGGTGGCCAACCTGTTCCTGCGCAAGATCGAGCGTGGGCAGGTTCCCGACGAAGCCACCCTGCGCGAGATGGCCGACAAGCTCCGCAACAACGTGGAGCGCAGCACGCGCATCATCAACCACATGCGCGAGTTCGGCCGCAAGCCCGCAACCCAGGACGCGGAGCCTGTGGACCTGAACATGGTGGTCCGGCGGGCCTTTGACTTCTTCAGCCAGCAGCTCAAGGTGCGCGGCATCGAGGTGGTCTTCGACCTGGCCGAGGAGCTGCCGCCCATCATGGCCGACCCCAACCGCCTGGAGCAGGTCTTCATGAACCTGCTGCTCAACGCCCGCGACGCCATCGAGGACAAGTGCGCAGGCACCACCTGCGGCCCGCGCGACCGCCGCATCACCCTGCGCACCCGCGCCCGCAGGCGCACGATCATGGCCGAGGTGGCCGACACGGGCGTGGGCATCCCGCGCGACATCGCCAGCCGCATCTTCGAGCCCTTCTTCACCACCAAGCAGGTGGGCAAGGGCACGGGCCTGGGCCTGTCCATCAGCTACGGCATCGTGCAGGATTACGGCGGCACCATCCACGCCCGTCCGCGCTCCGGCCAGGGCGCGCGCTTCATCCTGGTGTTCCCGCGCACGGGCGCCAACGGCAGGAACGGCTCCTCAGAACGGCCTTCGGGGCCTAGGTGAACCCGCCAGGACCAGGGCGGAAACAGAGCATTGCCCTGCTCCCGTGTTGCTCCACGGCGGGTGCAAACCCGTGATCCTTCAAGAATGCCCAGCGTACGCAACAAGCGGAAACGCTTCACAATGCCGGCGCAACTGCAGCAATGATTGGCTCGCTTGCCAGACGCAACCCCCTCAACCTTCGGTCCTGCCGGTCCGGCCCAGACAGTTTGAACGAATAATATCCGCTGGTTAAGATGGCTGCGGACCTGTCGCCGTGCTTTTCCCCTGCCCTTGTGCTCCCCTTGCCCCAGGGACGGGAGAAAGCGGATCATCCACGGAGTCGATCGCCTTGCTCCCTATTTTGGATGCGAAACCTTGTCAGTATTCGTTGCCCCGCCCCGCTTCATGCTGTACGCTGTGAGCGACAGCCATCGCTGCCAATAAATAGCCATGCCGGGAAGGCCCCTTGCCCGCACGCACGGTCAAGACGAGAACAGCCTACGAGGAGAACGACATGGAGCCGTCGACGGAACGACTCAAGAGTGATGAGCTCCTGGACGAGGTCAAACGGTCCCTGCACGAGAAGGATGTCGTCGATGTGGAAGAGGAGCGCGTCAAGATCGTCGTGTTCAGCTCCGGCGGCAAACGCTATGCCTTTTACGGGAGTGACATCAGGGAAATCCTCCCCCCGCGCGAAATCTTCTGGGTGCCCTCCCTGCCTGCCGGTCTGCCGGGCCTGGTCAATGTGCGCGGCGACATAGAGTCTGTCATCGACATCCGGCACTTCCTCGGCGGCGAGCAGACCGATGTGGCGAAGTGCCTGATCGCCATAGCCGTGCGCGGCGATTTCCGCTCCGGCATCCTCATCGATGCCGTGGAAGACGTCCTGGATCTGCCCCTGAGCTCCATCAAGCCCCCGCTGTCCAGCCTCGGCGGCGTTGCGCGCGAACTGGCTGCCGGAGAAATCGAAATGGGGGGGCAGACGGCCACGCTGCTCAACATCGAGATGCTGGCGGCCAAGGTCACCCTGTGAGCGGGCACGGGAGCCGCCAGGGGCTGTTCCCCCTGACCTTGCTGCTCTTCTCCGTCGGCGGGGTCCACTTCGGAGTCGCCACGGACCAGGTGCTCGGCACCACCGGGTACAAGGACCCCGGGCATTGGCCAGGGGACGCCCCGCTCTGGTTCCACAGGGCGGTGGAATTCCCGAGCGATCCGGCATACATTGAGCCCACGGCGGTTTTGGTGAGGCCCAAGGGGCAAGAGCTCCGCAGCGTCATCATCGACGCCATGCAGGAGATTATCGAGGTGGGCGCGGACGAGATCAAGCCCTTCCCTGCGGTTCTTGAGCCCTTTGCGCGCCGCAAGGGCCTGTGGGGGGTGTGCCCCCGCCTTGGGCGCATGTTTCTTCTGGTGGACCTGGAGCGGCTGGCGGGTGCAAAGCAGGCAAGCCTGAGTTGACGGACAACGGAGCAAGGAGACATTCATGAAAATCACGCTGCGGAAAAAGGTGCTGGGCCTTATCTTCCTGTCCGTGCTGGTGACGTCCCTGGTCATCACCGTGCTCTCCGCCATGGACATCGTCGCGCGTGGCAATGAGCGGGCCAAGCTGTACCAGGAAACCCTCACGTCCGAGCGCAAGCAGCAGATCAAGGGCTACGTGGAGATGGCGGAGAAGATCGTCAAGACCCTGCCCGCCAAGGAGGTCTCGGCGGCCGTCCAGGCCATGCGCTATGGCGACAAGGGCTATGTCTGGCTCCAGGACTACAACAACATCATGCTGGTCCACCCCGACCCCCGCCTGAGCGGGACGGACCAGTCCAATCTCAAGGACCCCAACGGCATCTTCATCCTCCGGGAGCTTTCCAAGATGTGCCGCGACAACGGGGAAGGATTCCTGAATTATTCCTGGAAGATGCCCGGCCAGGAAACAATGCGGCCCAAGCTCTCCTTTGCCAAGGGCATCCCCGAAAAGAATTGGATCGTCGGGACCGGCCTCTACATCGACGACATCGACGCCGAGGTGGCCAAGGAGCGTTCGCGGATCAAGCAGGATGTCTATCGCACCATCGTCATGCAACTGGGCGGAGCCCTGACCATAACGGCGCTGTTCATGGTCCTCGCGACGTATTTCGTCAACCGCTACATCACCGGCCCGCTGGAGGCCATCTCCAGGACCATGAAGAACTTCAACAACGACCTGACCACCAAGGTGCCGGTGGCCACCAGCGACGAGGTGGGCGAACTGGCAGGCTGGCTCAACGAGCACCTGGCCAAGCTCCACCAGATAATCTGGATGGTTTCCGAGGTCACGGGGGAGCTGCACGCCCATGCCGGGACCATCTCCGGAACCATGAACCAGCAGACCAGCTTCGCCGCCCAGCTCTCCAGCTCCGTGGCCGAGATGACCTCGACCATGGAGGAGTTCTCCTCCACGGCCAGCCAGATCGCGCAGCACAGCCAGGGCGTTGTGGAACTGGCCGACAAGACCCTGGCGGACTCCCGGCAGGGCTCTGAAGTGGTGGAGAGCCTGACCGCCAAGATCAATGTCATCAACCGGGACATCCAGGCGAACCTGACCGAGATCGTGGAGCTGGGACGCAAATCGAAAGAAATCAACAAGATCATGGAGATCATCAACGACATCGCCAACCAGACCAGACTCATCGCCTTCAATGCCGCGCTGGAAGCGGCCAGCGCGGGCGAGTCCGGCAAGCGCTTCGGGGTCGTGGCCGTGGAAATCCGGCGGCTGGCCGACAATGTGGTGGAATCCACGGCAGAGATCGAGGGCAAGATCACCGAGATCCTGGACGCCGTGAACCGCCTGGTCATGTCCTCGGAGAAAACCTCCGTCATGATGCTGGAGGGCCAGGAGTCCGCGGCGCACACGGTGACCATGCTGACGGACATGGTGGGCGGCGTTGAAGAGGCCACGGATGCGGCCCGGCAGATATCCCTGTCCATCCAGCAGCAGCAGATCGCCAGCAGCCAGGTGGTCCTGTCCATCCGGGAAATCGAGCAGGGGGTGCGCCAGTCCACGGACTCCGCCCGGCAGACAAACATCGTGGCCAGCGAACTGGCTGAATTGTCCGGCAAGCTGAAAGCCCTGGTCACGACGTTCAAGATAAATGCGTTCCAGGAGGACGAGAGCGGCAGCACCAGGAAACCCAAGGTCTAGCTCGTGCCAAGCCCAGGCCAAACCATCCGCGTGCTTGTGGTCGATGACAGCAGCAGCACACGCAGGCAGCTCATCGCCACATTGACGTCCGACCCGGCGATCACCATCGCCGGCGAGGCGTCCAACGGTGCGGAGGCCGTGGCCTTGGCCAGTTCCCTCAAGCCCGATGTCGTGACCATGGACCTTGAGATGCCGGTCATGGGGGGAATCGAGGCCATTGAGAAGATCATGCTCGCGTCGCCTGTGCCGATCCTGGTCGTCACTTCCCAGGCCGGGGTGCGCACGGCCTTTGCCGCCGTGTCCAAGGGCGCCCTCGACGTTTTCGAAAAGGAGAAGCTTGATGCGGCGCGGAGCGCGGCCCTGATCCGCAAGGTCAAGACCCTGTCCAGGATATCCGTTGACGGGGCCCTGAAGGCCGTGGGCCAACGGATCGGCAAGGCCCCGTCCCTTGTTGCGGCGCAGCGCATGGAGGGGGCCAGGGGCAAGATCGTGGCCATCGCCTCCTCCACCGGGGGGCCGCAGGCGCTCAACGCCATCCTCGCCCAGCTGCCGGAGTCGTTCCCTGCCCCCATCGTCATCAGCCAGCATGTCATCGGGGGGTTCTCGCAGGGCATGGCCGACTGGCTGGATGCAGGCGCCCCCCTCAAGGTGCTGATCGCCGCCAGCGGCACGGTCCTCGCCCCGGGCTGCGCCTATCTCTGCCCGTCGGAGTATTCCATGAAGATCACCCGGCAGGGGACCATCCACCTTGTCCCGGCAGCGGCTGGCCAGGTGTACCACCCGTCCTGCAACACCATGCTCACGTCCGTTGCCGAGGCCTATGGGCCCGAGGCGCTGGGCCTCATCCTGAGCGGCATGGGCGACGACGGCGTCGAAGGCATGCGGGCGATCAAGCTGGCCGGCGGGTTCACCCTGGCCCAGGATGAACAAAGCTCCGTCGTCTACGGCATGAACGGGGTGGCGGTGAAGCAGGGCGTGATCGACAAGGTGCTGCCCCTCTCCGAGATACCGGCCGAGCTGTTGCGCCGCACGTTCCAAGGGGAGGGCCAGCCGTGACCCCTCTGCCCCGCCTCGGCACCAGGGACGTTTCCCCCTTCAAGGAGCTGCTGCAGAACACCTGCGGCCTGCTCTTCGAAAACGAGCGCGAGGCCACCCTGATCGAGGGGCTCTGCCGCAGGATGTCGCTGCGCAGCGCCGGATCACCGGAAGAATACCGCCATCTGCTGCTGCAGGAGCCGGAGGAAATGCATCATCTGGTGGAGCTTCTGACCATCAATGAGACCTACTTCTTCCGTGAGCCCGAGCAGTTGAAGCTGATGCAGCAGCAGCTGATCCCGGAGCTCCTGGCCGCCCATCCGGGCCGCCCGCTGAAGATCCTGAGCGCAGGCTGCTCCACAGGCGAGGAGCCCTACTCCATCGCCATGCTGCTGCGGGAGGCCCATGGGCCTGAAAGCGCGCGCCTCTTTTCCATTGTCGGCGTGGACATCGACGCATCGGCCCTGGCCGCGGCGCGGCGCGGCGTATACGGGAAAGGCTCCTTCCGGGGCATGGACCAGGCTCTTGTGGAGCGCTACTGCAAGCCGCATGGCAGCGGGGAGCAGCGCCTCACGGAGTTGATCCGCAGCCAGGTGCAGCTTGGGCAGGTGAACCTCCTGGCGCATGACTACCCGCCCCTGATGCACAACCCGGACATCATCTTCTACCGCAACGTGTCCATCTACTTCGGGGGCCAGACCCAGCGCGACATCTTCAGCCGCCTTGCCGAAACCCTCAACGAGGGCGGCTATCTCTTCGTCAGCGCGACGGAGACCATGCACCACAACATCGGCGTGCTGCCGCTGCTGCAAAGGGGAACCCAGTTCCTCTACCGCAAGGTCCAGGCGCCCTCCATCGCCGACCGCCGCCAGACCCGGCGCAGCGCCCCGGTCGCCTTGCCCGGCTCCGGCAAGAAGGCCGCAGCAGCGACGCCGCAGCAGCGCAAGGCTCCGGCCAAGCCTGTGCGCGACCGGTCCGCAGCCCCCGCAGCCCAGGAGCGCAGCGCGGCGCAACTCTTTGACGAAGCCCTGGAGCGGGTCCAGAAGGGCCGCCCGGAAGAGGCCCTGGCCCTGCTCGACGAGCTGCTCGCACGGGATGCCGCCTGCGCCAAGTCCTGCGCGCTCAAGGCCGCCATCCTGCTGGAGCTTTCCCGCTTTCAGGAGTCCAGAGCCGTTTGCGAGGCGGCGCTGGCGCGCAATCCGCTCGGCCTGGAGGCGGCGCTCATGCTCGGCCTCATCGCCCGTCATGAAGGCGGCTCGGACGAGGCCTTCAAACGCTTCCGGGAGGCGCTCTATCTCGACGCGGCCTGCTGGCCCGCCCATTTCTTCATCGCTGAGGGCATGGCCGCCCTGGGCGAAAAGAAGCGTGCGCGCAACGGCTTCGAAACCGTCTTGAGGATTCTGGAAAAGGGCGCTGTTCAGGACCATGACCGGGAATTCTTCCCCCTGGCCTTCAAGGCCGAGCATTACCTGGCCATGTGCCGCCACAAATTGACGCTCCTGTAGGAGCACGGATACCATCATGGCCTTTGACTACTCCAAATTCCTGGCCCGGTTCGTGGATGAGGCGAGGGAGCACTGCGCCACCATCAGCGAAGGCCTCCTGGCTCTGGACAGCGCCCCGGGAAACGTCGAGGCCATCAACGCGCTGTTCCGCTCGGCGCACACCATCAAGGGCTCGGCCCGGATGATGAAGGTTCTCGGCGTCAGCGAGCTGGCCCACCGCATGGAGGACGTGCTTGATGGCGCGCGCAGCAGCCGCATTCCGTTCACCCGCGCCCTCTCCCAACTCCTTTTCAAGGGGGTGGACTGCCTCCTGGCGATGCTGGACAAGGTGAACGCCGGGGAACAGCCCGAGGCCCCGCTGGAACTGCGCGAGGCCCTGGTGCAGGCCGCAGCGGGCGGTGAGCCGCCAAAGCCCGCAGCCGAGCCTGTTGCCGCAGCGCCTGTTGCCGCAGCGGGCGGTGAGCCGCCAAAGCCCGCCGCGCCCCCCACGACCCTCACCGAGGAACAGCACAAGGGGGCGCTGGCCACAGGCCACACGAGGTCGCATGAGTATCTGCGCGTCCATGCGGACAAGCTGGACGACCTCATCCGGCTGATGGGCGAGATCATCTCCGAGCACGGCCGCTTCCGCAAGGATGTCCGGCAGCTGAAGGACATCGCGGCGGACACGGAACGGCACCTGCTCGCCGTGGCCAAGGGCCAGGGCAAGCAGCCGGACAAGGGGCCGGGCGATTCCGGCGCACGCCGGCGCGGTGCGGGCAACGGCGCGGCGCTGCAACTCTCCCTGCGCCAGACCATGCGCTCCGTCACCGACGCCGTGCTCATGCAGGAGCACCTGATCGGAGAGCTCCAGGAAACCTCGCTCAAGCTGCGCATGCTGCCGCTTTCAACACTGTTCGCGCCCCTGCGCCGCACGGTCTGGGACATGGCCCAGGAGTTCGGCAAGGACATCGACTTCGTGGTCCAGGGCGAAGAGACGGAACTGGACCGCAAGATCACCGAGCGCATCGGCGACCCGCTCATGCACATGATCCGCAATGCGCTGGACCACGGGCTGGAGAGCCCAGAGGAACGGGTCGCCGCGGGCAAGCCCCCCAGGGGGAACATCACCCTTTCCGCATTCTACGACGGCGGCTGCGTGACCATCGCCCTGAGCGACGACGGCCAGGGGCTCTCGGCTGACCGGATACGGGAGAAGGCGCTGGCCAAGCGGCTCTACAGCGAGGAGAGCCTGGCGCGCATGTCCCGCGCCGAGATCTACAACATCATCTTCCTGCCGGGCTTCAGCACCAGCCCCGTCATCACCGACGTCTCGGGCCGGGGGGTGGGGATGGATGTGGTGCGCCGGAACATCGTTGAGGAGCTCAACGGCACCATCAGCATTGAGACAAAGGAGGGGCAGGGGACCTCCTTTTTCCTGCGCCTGCCGCTGAACCTGGCGGTGTTCCCGCTTTTCCTCGTCTCCGCAGGCGGGCTGATCTGCGCCCTGCCAGCCACCTCCATCGTGGCGATGCTCGCCATCGCCCGAAGCGAGATCATCGAGATCCTCGACAAGCGGGCCATACGGCTGCGCGAGCAGATCGTTCCCCTGGAAGAGCTGGCCGCCATCCTGAAGTTCACCGGCCAGGCGCCTGCCCAGACGGGAACCGCGCTGGTGGTCATTGTCCGCGACGGGCAGGAGAAGCTTGGCCTTCTCGTGGATGAGATCCTCGGGCGCGAGGAGATGGTGGTGAAGCCCCTGCCTCCGCACATGAAGAACCTGCGCCTGGTCACCGGCGGCACCATCGGCTCCGGGAACAGCATCATCAATGTCCTGCACGTGCCCGAACTGATCCGGCAGGCCCACGGCCTGGCGGATGTCGGCCGCATGGCCGCAGACAAGGACGAAAAGCGGGGCGCCACCATCCTGGTGGTGGACGACTCCATCAACACGCGGGAAATCGAGCGGAGCATCCTGGAGGCCTATGGCTACACGGTGGAAACCGCAGAGGACGGCCAGGAGGCCTTTGACCGGACGCGCGGCCAACTCTTTGACCTCGTGATCACCGACGTGGAGATGCCCCGCATGGACGGCTTCACGCTCACCGAGGCCTTGCGCGCCGATCCGCGCTACCGCAACGTGCCGGTGGTCATCGTGACCTCGCGCGAGAAGGAGGAAGACAAGAGGCGCGGCATCACCGTGGGCGCCGACGCCTATATCGTCAAACGGGCCTTTGACCAGTCCAACCTGCTGGACACGGTCAAAAGCCTGATCGGGTGAATGGCGGACATGAAACATCATGGCCAGGCCTCCAGGCGGAAGCGCCCTGCCGGCAAATAATACCGCGTAAAGACAAAGGAACACACAGATGACTGACGCACCGGCAAAAATCCTGGTCGTGGACGACGATCTCTTCACCGCGCAACTCACCGGGCTGGTCCTGGAAGCCTCCGGGTACGAGGTGCTCATGGCCGAAGGCGGCCTGGACGCGCTCGAAAAAGTCGTTGGGGAACCCGCCCTGCGCGTCATCGTCTCGGACATGAACATGCCGTTCATCGACGGAGCCCAGCTGTTCGAAGAGCTCCGCCAGCAGGGCTGCAGGCTGCCCTTTGTCCTCTTGACCGGGCAGGACGCGGCCGCGCTCCGGCTGGCCCATCCGCAGATCGACGCCGTGCTGGCCAAGGACGAAAGCTTCCAGGAGCTGCTCCCGGAGCTGGTCGGCAGCCTGCTCGCGAAATAACCCAAGGGAGAGGCGACATGAGCACACCCGCAACCGTTGCCGCTGAAAAGCTGAACAAGCTCCGGGCCGCCTACGTCCAGCAGCTCCCGGCCCAGCTGGAGCTGGCCAGAAAGGTCTTTGCGGGCCTGGCGCAGGATGCTCTCGCCCCGCAGGGCATGGAGGAGCTGCACCGCCACCTGCATACCCTCAAGGGGGCCTGCGCCTCCTTCGGCCTGGGTTCCGTGAGCGTGGTGGCCGCAGAGGGTGAGCACCTGGCGAAGCAGGCCATGAAGGGCGAAATCGCAGCGGACGGCGCCTGGCGCAAACTGCTTGAGGACTGCCTGGAGCGGCTGGGGCCCGAGATTGCGGGCATCGACCTCGCGCAGCAGCCTCTCCAGACCATGGAGGCGACCATGGCCTCCGAGACGACCCCCCGGGATGCAGAGCAGAAGCTCGTGTACCTCTGCGAGGACGATCCGTTCCAGTGCCAGAACCTGGCCACGCAGATCAGTTGCTTCGGCTTCAAGGTAGTGGCCTTCGAAAAGCTGGATGACTTCCCAAAAGCCGTGCGCGAGGCCAACCCCGACGTCATCGTCATGGACATGATCCACCCTGCGCGCCAGACCGGCGGGGCCG
>CAZXZF010000010.1:0-27411 GCA_964645095.1 uncultured Desulfocurvus sp.
GGCCCATCCTGTCGGCCTCGGTGTTCTTCGCCATCGCCTACATCATGCAGCACTCGGGCAAGGGCATCGACTGGAAGCTTGCGGTGCCGGCCAACAACATGATCTACGTCATGGCCGACGCCTCGGCAGCCACCTTCGGCAAGTTCTACGCGGCCTTCGCGCCCTTCCTGGGCCTGCTCGGCGGCTTCATCAGCGGCTCGGAGACCTCCAGCATCGCCATGCTGACCAAGCTGCACCTGTCCACGGCGGAACGCATCGGGGCCAGCGTCACGGGCGGCATGATCATCGCGGCGGCCAGCGGCATCGGCGGCGGCCTGGCCAGCGTCATCTCCCCGGCCAAGCTCCAGAACGCGGCCTCGAGCATCGACAAGATCCGCGAGGCCTCGGTGGCCATCCGCCCGGCCTTTGTCATCTCCATGCTCATCACCGCCGTGGTCTCCGTGATGACCATGTTCTTCGTCTTCTACTCCATCTGAACCAGCGCCACGCGCAGGGGGCCGGAGGCGCAAGCCTTCGGCCCCCTGTTTTCTGATGCGCCATTGACCGCTTTCCCCCTTGGGCGTAGACGCCAATCATGCACGTCACCATCAGATGCTTCGCCACGCTCTCGCGGTTCACCCCGCCCGATGCCGAGGCCTTTGCCACCACCCCCGGCGAGACCGCCGGGCAGTTGGCCCAGCGCCTGGGCATCCCGCTCGCGGAGCTCAAGCTCGTGTTCATAAACGGCGCGCACGTGGAGCTCAGCGCCAAGCTGGCCGACGGCGACCGCGTGGGCCTGTTCCCGGCCGTGGGCGGAGGCTAGCCATGCCCCTTTTCCTGGACCTGGACGAGCGCATCCGCGCGCTGACCCGCGTGGACACCCTGGCCGACGGCCGCCAGTGCCCGGTGCTGCCCTACTGCGCCGTGCTGGACCTGGCCCGGGGCCTGGGCCGCTGCAAGGGCCAGCCGCGCAGCCGGGCCGTGGCCCGCGTGGAACTGGCCGCGCTCATGCTGGGCATCGCCCCGGAGCGCTACCTGCGCAACCTCACCTGCTACAGCTTCGCCGAGCAGATCCGCCTGCTGGGCTCGCGCGCGGCCATGGTCGGCCTGGGGGGCCTTGGCGGCTACGTTTTGGAGCTCCTGGCGCGGTCCGGGGTGGGGCACATCTGCGCCGCCGACGGCGACGAATTCCAGCCCTCGAACCTGAACCGCCAGCTCCTGTGCACCCGGCGCAGCCTGAGCGGCTACAAGGCCGCGGCCGCAGCGGCGCGCGTGGGGCTGCTGAACCCGGCGGTCGACTTCGAGCCTGTGGCGGCGTACCTCGACGAGGACCTCATGGGGCGCTTCCTGGTAGGCGCGGACCTGGCGCTAGACGCCTTGGGCGGCCTCAAGGACCGGCCCGCGCTGCTGCGCCAGGCGGCCAAGGCGGGCATCCCGCTGGTGACCGCTGCGGTGGCTGGGCAGGCAGGCTACGTCGCCACGGTGCTGCCCGGCGCCACAGGCCCGGCGGATATCTTCGGGGCGGGCAGCGAGTCTGCGGAGGACACCCTGGGCACCCCGGCCCCGGCTGTGGCCGCGGCGGCGGCGCTCATGGGCGCCGAGGCGCTGAACATCCTGTGCGGGCGCGCGCCAAGACTGGCCGGAGCCATGCTGGTCTTCGACCTGGAGGCCATGAGTTTCGAGCGGGTGAGCCTGTAGCAGCCCCTAGCCCTGGTACTTGGCGCGGATGGCCCGGAGCACGTCCTGGATCTCGGCGAAGACGTCCACCACTTCCGGGTCGAACTGCGTGCCCCGGCCCTTCATGATCTCCTCCACCACGGCCTCCTCGGGCCAGGCGTCCTTGTACACCCGGGTGGAGATGAGGGCGTCGTAGACATCGGCCAGGGCCGTGATGCGCGCCTCAATGGGGATGTCCGCGCCGCTGATGGGTTCGAGGCAGAGTTCGCGGGCCTCGGCCAGGTTGGCCGGGAGCCTGCCGGGGTAGCCTTTGCCGTCCCAGCGCTCGTGGTGGCCCAGGGCGATCTGGCTGCAGAGCGTGTCCAGCTCCGAGGTGGTGTTGGCGAAGAGCGCGGCCCCGTACACCGAGTGCCACTTCATGATGGCCGCCTCGTGGGGCTCGAAGCGCCCGGGCTTCTTCAGGATGGTGTCGCTGATGCCGACCTTGCCGACATCGTGCAGCATGGCCGCCAGGCGCAGCACGTCCTTGTTGCGCCGGATGCTGACCTCGTCCAGACCCTTCTTCTGCGCCCAGCGCTGGTAGATCTCCGCCGAATAGGCGCCCACGCGCTGGACGTGGGGGCCGGTTTCCTTGGGGTCGCGCATCTCGGCCATCTTCATCATCCGCAGCATGATCTCGCGGGTCATGATGCCGCGCTCCACGGTGACCGAGGCCGAGTTGGCGAAGAGCGGCGCGTACTGGATGTCGTCCTTGCCGAAGGGCCGGTATTGGTTGTTGCAGTCCCGCGCGTTGATGAGCTGCATGACGCCCACGATCTTGTCCTGGAAGGTCGTGAGCGGGATGGTCAGCATGGAGCGCGTGCGGTAGCCGGTGTCCTCGTCGAATTTCTTGTTGAAGGTGTAGGGCTCGCTGCCGGAGAGCGCGTAGGCGTCGTCGATGACCACGGACTTGCCGGTCATGGCCGCGTAGCCCACGATGGACTTCTCGTTGATGGGCACGGCGAAGTTGGTGTAGAGGTGCTTGCTGGCGTCCGGCCCGTGGAGCAGGGAGTCGTTGTGCACGTAGCTGAAGCGCAGGTGGTCGCCCTCGACCAGGAAGATCGAGCCGGCATCGGCGTTGGTCATGCCCCTGGCCTCGCCCAGCACGCGGTCCAGAATGGCGTCCACGTCCTTGAGGGTGTTGAGTTCCTCGATGACCGTGAGTATGTCTCGGATGATGTCGTAGGGCTGGCGGTCAGTGCATTCCACGGGCGCTCCAGGGGGTTGCGGTTCCATTCGTAATGCCTTCCTACTCCCAGCTTTCACAAAAATCCAGGGGTCGCTTTGACAAATACGCAATATTTCATCCAGGCGGCCGGGGTCAAAAGCCTGGCCGAGGCGCAGATGCTGGCGCGCTGCGGCGTGACCCACGTGGGCCTGCCCCTGCGCCTGCCCGTGCACGCCCCGGACGTCAGCGAAGACCAGGCCCGGGACATCGTGCGCGGCCTGGCCGCCCAACCCGGCCGCCCCGACCGGGACAGGGCGCAGACGGTGCTCATCACCTACCTGGCGGACGCCGACGAAACCTTGGCGCTCTGCCGGTTCCTGGGCGTGGACGGGGTGCAGCTGCACGGGCCCATGCCCCTGCCTGAGGTGCGGCGCCTGCGCCAGGCCGCGCCAGGGCTCTTGGTCATCAAGAGCCTGGTGGTCGGGCTGACGCGCAAGACCGGGGACGAGGCCAGCCTGCTGGCCGAGGCCCGGGCCCACGCCCCCCATGTGGACGCCTTCCTCACGGACACCTTTGACCCGGCCAGCGGGGCCAGCGGGGCCACGGGCAAGGCCCACGACTGGGCCGTCAGCCGCAGGCTGGCCCTGGCCCTTTCCCTGGAGTCGGGGCGGCCGCTCATCCTGGCCGGGGGCCTCAGCGCCGACAACGTGGCCCAGGCCATCGCCCTGGTG
Organism: uncultured Desulfocurvus sp.; assembly: GCA_964645095.1. GTDB lineage: Bacteria > Desulfobacterota > Desulfovibrionia > Desulfovibrionales > Desulfovibrionaceae > Humidesulfovibrio. Next base: position 3,595 of record CAZXZF010000010.1, read on the forward strand.
CGCCCGGCAGGCGTGGACGCGCACACGGGCCTGGAGAACGCACGCGGCGACAAGGACGAGGGGCTCGTGCGGCGTTTCGTGGCCCAGGCCAGAGGGGCGCTGGCGGCGCTGGCGCCGGGACCGGGGCTTGCCAAAGCTTGCGATTCGGCGTAAATAGCGGCACCTTACATGATCCTGGAGCGTAGAAAGGCAACTATGCCAAGACGTTCTGGGACAATATGCGGAGAATGCATGTCCAAAGAAGAAGCAATTGAAGTCGAGGGCGTCATCCAGGAAGCCCTGCCCAACGCAATGTTCCGCGTGGAACTGCAAAACGGCCACAGCATCCTGGGCCACATTTCCGGCAAGATGCGCAAGCACTACATCCGCATCCTGCCCGGCGACAAGGTCAAGGTCGAGCTTTCGCCCTACGACCTGACCCGCGGGCGCATCACCTTCCGCCTGCGCTAGCCCCCCTGCACCTGTTCGCACGAGCCCGCCCTGCCGACATGAAAGGGGCGGGCTTTTTGCGTTCCTTGCGCCCTGATATCCGCCTCCGGGCATTGCGCCCGGGCCGGGGCCTGGGCTATGCTCCGCCCAGACCAGCCAGCCGCAGGGCCAGGCAACCCGGAACGGAGGACTCCATGCAAAGACAACAGGGCGTGGTCAGCTATTTCAACGAGCGCAAGGGCTTCGGCTTTTTGCGCGACCAGGAGGGCCGCGACGTGTTCGTGCACTTCGCGGAGATCCAGCGCGAGGGCTTCCAGACCCTCGCCCCCGGCGAGGACGTGCTCTTCGACTACGCCGAGGAGGGCCAGGGCCTGCGCGCGGTGAACGTGGAGGTGCCGCAGGCCAGGCCGGCCCTCCGGCGGCCGTAGGCCGGGCGTCTACGGCGGGCGGGCGCTCGCTCGGATTTCAAAAATGCAAGTCTATTGTGGACATCAATTGATAAAGTCGTGTACGTAAGGGGGAAATCGACTTTTAAGGACCGCTTTAGCGGAACACAGCATGCCGCAGCCAGCAACCACCTCCTCCTCCAACTGCTGGACGCTCCCTGACCGTCTCCTCGGCCCGGCCTTTGCGCTGGCCTACTTCGCCTGCGCCTGGCTCGGCAAATTCCTGTCCTACGAGCCCAGCAGCTTCGTGACCTTCTGGCTGCCCAGCGGCCTGTTCGCCGCCGCCCTGCTCTGCACCGAAAAACGCCTCTGGCCGACGCTGATCTTGGCCGCCTGCGCCGCCAACCTGGGCTTCGACCTGTCAAACGGCAAGCCGCTCATGGTGGCCCTGGGCTTTGCCCTGGCCAACAGCCTGGAGGCCTTCTGCGGGGCCTGGCTGGTGCGCCGCATCGTGCCAGAGCCCACCCCGGGCATCCTCGGCATGCGCGAACTCCTGGCCATCATGCTCTGCTGCGCAGGCCTCGGCCCGGCCCTGGGCGCCCTCGTGGGGACGACGACCGTGACCCTGGCCTCTGGCGCGGCCGACACGCACACGATCTGGCTGCTCTGGTGGATCGGCGACGGCCTGAGCGTCCTGGTCCTGGGCCTGGGGCTGGTGGCCCTGCAACGTTTCCGGCGCGAGATCAGGCGCTATCGCCCCCTCGCCCGCTGGACCGAGTTCCTGGCCGTTTTGGCCCTGGTGGCCATACTGGCGGTTTGGGTGCTGCCCAACCACGATGTCCTGGATTACAAGTTTCTGCTGCTGCCGCCGCTGGTCTGGCTGGCCTTCCGTTTCAGGGTGCTGGGCGTATGCGTTGCCGGACTGGCCGTCGGCCTGCTCTTTGTCCCGCTCTTCCTGCACAACCACAGGGATCTTGGAGTGAGCACCGTCGAAACCATGCGCCATCTGTTGAACGTGCAGATATTCCTGGGCACGGTATTCAGCACCATGCAGGTGCTGGCCGTGGGCCTGGAGGAGCGGCGCAGGGCCGGGGAGGCGCTTCAGGTCAGCGAGGCCAAGTACCGCGACCTGTTCGAGGCCATCCAGGACCCGGTGCTTGTGGCGGACAGGGCCTCAGGCATCCTCATGGAGTGCAACCAGGCTGCCGAGCGCTATTTCGGCCGGGCCAAGGCCGAGCTGCTCGGACTGCACCAGAGAGTCCTCCACCCGCCGGGGCACCTCAGGCCGGACGAGATGGCCGAAGCCTGCCGGCGGCACGGGGGCGCCCCTGGCCTGGCCCCGGACATCCCGGTTCTGGCCGCAGGGGGCGAGATGCGCCTCGTGTCCATCCTGGGCACGCTGATGGAGATGGATGGCCGGACGGTCCTGCTGGGCATCTTCCACGACGTCACCGACCGCAAGCAGGCCGAAGCGCAGCTGCAGGAGAGCGAGGAAAAATTCCGCAACGTGGCCAACTTCGCCTATGACTGGGAATACTGGGTGGGTCCGGAGGGCGTCCTGGTCTGGATGTCCCCCTCCTGCAAGCGCATCACCGGCTATGCGGCTGAAGAGTTCATGGCTGACGGCGATCTCCGGCTGCGCATCGTGCACCCGGATGACGCCCAGCATTTTGCGCAGCACCTCGAGGAGGCGAAGACCCGGAGCACGCCTTACTACGAATTCAGCTACAGGATCATCAGAAAGACCGGAGAAACCGTCTGGCTGGACCACTATTGCCGTGGAATCCAGGACGAAAAGGGAAGGCCGCTCGGCAGAAGGGTCAGCAATCACGACATCACCGAGCGCAAGCAGGCCCAGGACGAACTGGTGCGCAGCAAGGAGGCCGCCGAGGCCGCCAACAAGGCCAAGAGCGAATTTCTGGCCAACATGAGCCACGAGATCCGCACCCCGCTCAACGGCATGCTGGGCATGCTCCAGCTCCTGCAAGGCCAGGTGAACGCGCAGGAACATGCGCTGTACTCGGGCATGGCCTACGAGGCCGGGGACAGGCTGCTCACCCTGCTCAACAACATCCTGGACTTCTCCAGGCTCGAGCCGGGCCGGGAGTCGCTCGCGCTCAAGCCCTTCACCCTGAAAGGGCTGTTCAAGTATGTGCTCAGCACCTACCTGGTCGCCAGCCGGGAGAAAGGTCTGAAGATCACCGCTTCGGTCCACGTAAGCGTGCCCTTGAAGCTCCTCGGGGATGAGGCGCGCCTCCAGCAGGTCCTGCTCAACCTCGTCGGCAATGCCGTCAAGTTCACGCCAAGGGGCTCCGTCCACCTCGAGGCCTGGTCGCAGCCCGCAGCAAGCCAGGCGGGCAAGACCTGGCTCTACATCACCGTCAGCGACACGGGCATCGGCATTCAGGACGGCACCATCGACCACATCTTCCAGCGCTTCACCCAGGCCGACGCCTCCTACACGCGCCAGTACGAAGGCGCGGGCCTGGGCCTGGCCCTGGTCAAGCGCATCGTGGACCTCATGGACGGCAACATCGTGGTGGACAGCGAGATCGGGGGCGGCACGACCATCTGCCTGGCCCTGCTCCTGGATGTGCCGGAGACGGACCAAAACGGCGTGACCGGCAAAAAGCCTGCGCACGCGCCCAAGGGACGGCTCAATATTCTGCTGGCCGAGGACGAGCCCATCAGCCAGATGGCCACGGCCCTGATGCTGCGCCGGCTTGGGCACTCGGTCCAGGCCGTGGGCAACGGGCTTGAAGCGCTGGAAATCCTGAGCATGAACGAGTTCGACTGCATCCTCATGGATGTGCAGATGCCCGAGATGGACGGGGTGGAGGCGACGCGCCTCATACGCAGCCTGGACGACCTGGGCGACAAGACGCGCATACCCATCATCGCGCTCACGGCCTACGCCATGCCGGGCGACCGGGAGAAGTTCCTGGCCGCAGGCATGGACGACCACGTGGCCAAGCCCATCGTGCAGGCCGAGCTCGAGAACGCCCTGCGCCTGGCCGGCTCCACGCTGCGCGGCAATGCCCATTGAGCCCGCCAAGGCCCGGCGCAATGCCCCGGCAGCCCGCCCAGGCCAGGGCCATGCCCTGTTCCCCTGGAAACGCAGCGGGCGCGCCGGATGTCCGGACAGAACCGGGCCCGTCACCGGGGCCTCACATTTATTTGCGTTTCCAATACCATGCGCACATTTTCTGATCTGATGGGCGGCGCTCCGGCCGTTGTTGAGCAAGAACAGGGGACAGCAACGCCAAAGGCTGCTTGGCCACTGCCGCGCGCAACGATGCACTCCGAACGCGCCAAGGCAGCATTTCCGGGGGGTTGCCGGAAGGTTGCAGGGACCGCCTGCAAATGGCGCTTGCACTGGGCATACCCATCGGATATACATGCGGCACCATAGAGGAACACGCAGCCGAAGATCTTGTTTTGGGCAGCGAGCCGACTCTTAGCCCTCGCCTCAGCTCTTGTCACTGGTGGGTCATTGATCGGCTGTTGCGCCGCGGGTTTCGTGGAGTGCAACGAGGACCAGCAGGCCGCTCTGAACTCTCAGCCCGGCCAAGGCCTCCAGCACCCGGCCGCGGCCCGGCAGCACCGTTGCCGGAGCCCCAGTTCGTCGGCCCAGCTTGCGGGAGACATGCCCAGGCGCCGCGCCGGAAAGGTGCCCGACCACCCGGGGCGGACGCGGACGGATGCACAGAAGACATGCCGACACCCGAACGCACCAAAAGGGGAATGGCCGTTGAAGCTCACCAAGGACGTCACCATCTGCTTCCGCACCAATGCAAAGGTGCAGGCGGCCCTGAAGGCAGTGGCCGAACGTGACCAGGTCAATGTTTCCGCGCTGATCAACTCCCTTCTGGACGAGTACCTGAAGGCCACGACAGGCAATGACAAGCGCCGCCACAACCGCAAGAAGGCGAGCATCCCGGTCATCATCAACAGCGAAACGGTCACCGGCACGGCGCTGCTTACCGGCACCATTCAGGACGTCTCCCTCGGCGGCGTCAACATCGCCATCGCCGACCCGGAGCAGACCACCCTCGCCATCAGCGTCGAGATCAAACACTTCGAGATAGTGTTCCGTCTGCCGGACGGCAGCACACGGCCCGTGAGCATGACCTGCAAGCCCTGCCGCGTGAGCAAGGTCGGTGAAGAGCTGCGCATCGGCGCAGCCTTTCAGGACGGCGACCTGCAAAGCTACTTCGAGATCCAGAGCTTCCTGATGTAGGCGAAGGGGCCGCCCAAGGCCTCGGAGCGGACAGCAGGCCCACGCGCTGGCGCAGGAGAACGGCGGAAGGTTTGGTCCTGCTCGTGCGCTCATTCCTGCACGACAGGGAGCCGACCCTGCGGCGGATTCGTGCCCCCCCCTCGCCGTCTCATCTGCCTCCCCGGACGGCGCGCCAAGCGCCGGGATCAAGCGCAAGCGCGTCCGCGCATGCCTGCTGCCCGCTCTCGACTGGCGCAGGTGTCCGCACCCCGGGGGGGGGGCCGAGCCGAGGCCTGCTTTTGCAGCATGGCGGTTGGGAAGACGGTTGGAAAATATCCGACCAGACAAAAAAAGCGGCCAGGACTGCTCCTAACCGCTTGATTTTGTTCTGGCGTCCCCAAGGGGATTTGAACCCCTGTTAACGGCGTGAAAGGCCTGGACCTATTCGACAGATCCCTATGTTTTTAGCTGGTTGCAGATCATCAGGTGCCCAGAAAAACGCCCTGTTGCACTACGTTTCCCCCCCGATTTCCCCCTGCCTAACGTGCATCACCAGTACCGGGAGCCTGGGGCATATAATTCTAAGCAAAGCTAGACCACTTTGGGATGATCTTCAATTGCCAACAGACTACCGCATTCTCTGGCTCAGATTTAGAGGGCAGGTCACACGCCCTCGTCAATGGCCACGCCATGCGCAGACGCTGTCTGGAGTGCATACATACTCCAGGCCTCCGTCCTCGTTCAAATCCGCCCGTCTGAGGGGCAGAACGGCGCGCATCGCCGTGCCCCTGCCCACGTGGCTGTGGATCTCCAACTGCCCTTGCATCAAGGCGATGGCCTTGGCAACCTTGGCCATGCCCACACCCAACCCGCCATAACGCTTGACCAACGGGCTGTCGCCCTGGGTCAACCCGGTACGAATGGATTCGATGCGGTCCTCAGGGATGCCGATGCCCGTGTCCGCGATCTCGATGCACACCACGACATGATCGTCCTTGCGTGCGCGCAGCGAAAAGGTCAGAGACACTCCACCCACCTTGGTGAAGCGCACTGCGTTCTGAGCCAACTCCTGCACTGTCAGATGGAGCAGATGCATGTCCGCCCAGACAAACTGCGGCAATTCAAGAGAAACCGAGCCTTCGAGGGCCAGCCCCTTGGCCTGGGTTGCCGGTGTTAGCTCCTGCAACACTAAGTTTTTGAAAATGTCCAAGTCCAGCACGCCGGGCACAGGCACGTAGGCCTCCAGATCCAACAACTCGAAGAGCCTATCGAACAGCGTCAGCAACCTCTGTGAGGCCTCGTTAACCGCCTGCAGGTATTCGTGCTGCTCGGCGGGGGAGAGGTCGGTGCCAAGCATCAAGTCGGTGAGTGCCATAATGGGCGTGAGTGGGGTGCGCAATTCATGGTTTAGGTTCATCAGGAAGGCCGACTTGACCCTGCTGGCGGCCTCGGCTTGAGTCTTGGCGATTTCCAGGTTTTGCAAGGTGTTGCGCAACTCCACGGTCCGCTCAGTCACACGGTCCTCCAGAAGGAATTGCGTGTTCTTAAGCTCCGTAATGTCATGGGCGAGGCCGTCAATGACAATGATGTTCCCGTCCGAATCGAAGTGCAGGTCCATGTCCCAGGACAGGTGCCGCACCTCTCCAGTCTGCGAAATCAGCCGGTTCTCCAAGGTGGCGTGGACGAGCCTATCCGCTATCCATTCATGGAAGGACCGCAGGCAATATTCACGGTCATCGGGATGGACGAAGTCGAATGACAACAGCCCAAGACAGTGCTCCGGCTCCAGGCCAAGAATCCTGCGGCTCACGGGGTTGACATAGAGGAACCGCCCGCTGGCATCCACCCGGATGACAAGGTTGTCCGTGCCCTCCACCACTTCGCGGAAACGGAGCTCACTCTCTCGCAGGGCATCCTCAACGTGGCGCGACTCCGTGGTGTCCCGGGCATAGCCCACGGTCCCGATGATCTGACCATCTAAGAACACTGGCGATCTATAGATCTCAAAGCAGCGGCGCTGACCGTTGTCCTCGACCCAATCCTCCAACCGAATGGCCTGGGCGTTGGTCTGTACAGCCTGGTCAAAATCCCGCAATTTTGCAGCCAATCCGGAAAGGGCAATTTCCGCACCGGTCTTGCCGACCGGGTCATCGTCAAAGGGCTGGCCGACGACCTCCATGAATTTGGCATTCACAGCCAGGAATCTATGCTCAACGTCCTTGAGCCAGACCAGAAAGGGAAAGTTGTCCAGCAGGGTCCGCTGGTAACGATCGCGGGTGCTGAGCTCACGTTCGGCTGCGGTGAGCGCCGCCAGAGGCAGACCGCGAATAGGCCCCCAGAGCAGCCATACACAGAGCAGGCTGGCGCCCAACACGGCCACACCGATGAATAACTCTTGGCGTAAAGACTCCTGCCCCTCCAAGCGCCCCACGGGATGCCCGAAAGCGTATACCGGATGGCTGCGGGTGATGAATGGGCCAGGGATTTTGGGGGCCGCCTGGACGACTATCTCCCCCTTCGCATCATACACGCGAAAGCCTTTCTCATGCACTATGTAGCGATCCAGGGTGCCGAGCAGCCGGTCCGTGGCCACATCCCAGGTATCGGGTTGGGCGGAGATGAAGTCCGTCAGGACAACGGCCTGAAGCTTGAGGCTGTCCTCCAGTTGGGTCATTAACCTCGTGTAGGAGTAGGTCCAATAGGCAACGACCGGAGTGAGCCCGATGACAAGGGCCAGCAGCAACGCCAGACGCGTGACCAGAGTGGTGATGGAACTGCGCCCTTGGGCCGTCTTCATTGGATTGCCGGGAGGTAATCGTAGCGTTGCATGACGGCCTGGGCTTTTGGGGAACGCAGAAAAGTTGCAAAGCTGCTGGCCGCCGGACTGGGCCGAAGCGGGAGGATCACAGACAGCCTCTTGTGCCAAGGATAGCTTCCGTTCTTCAGATTGGCGATGGAGGGGACCACACCGTTTATGGGGCATACTACGACGCGTAAGCCCATGGTCGTCAGCAGGCCCAAAGTTGTCGGGCCGAGAGAGCCGGTCGTATTGGCTATGAGCGTAGCCGTGGCGATATCGTTAGCGGCGGTGCCCATTCCCGTGCGCTGGGTTGCCAGGGTGACGGCCTTCTCCAGGCCTGGCGACATGGTCTTCAGCAGCAAGGTGTCACTCTCGAAGCTGCCACGCACCACAAGCCGGATGGGTCCACCTGTGTCCCACTGCAGAAGGCTACCGTCATAGACCTTTGCCAGTTCCTCCAGAGTGAATCCCTTCCGGCGTTGTCCATCACGGGAGACCATGACGAAGGGCGTGTCCGCCAGAGTGAAATGCTGGCCGAATTGTTTGAGTTCCTCTGGCGGCAAGGGACGCCCCACCAGGACCATATCAATGCGTCCTGTGGCCAGGGCCTTGAGAGCCCCGTTGGTGCCCAGAGGGGGATCTATGAGCTGGAGCGTCACTTCCGGGGCCTGCTTGCGGTATTCTTCGAAGAGCAGCTTGATGAGCGGGCCCGACGAGCCAGTGCCTCCAATGGTGAGTATCTCCGCCTGGGCAGGGGCAAGCAGCCCAAAGGCCGTCCACAGCAATGCGAGCAGTATCGTGAGTAGTGTTCTTGCCATGACCCCGCTCCTTATTACTCCAAAACCTACCTCAAAGATTTCTCCCGGCACGGCCTGTGCTGTTTCTCGATGCCATCAGTCCTTACAGGCGCGCGCAACCTCGGGCGCGATGGCCGTGAGCGACATCACCTTGTCCACGCCTCCGGCCTTGATGGCCTCTTGAGGCATGCCGAAAACAACGCAACTGGCCTCGTCCTGGGCGATGGTGTAGGCTCCGGCATCATGCATCTCGCGCATGCCCTTGGCCCCGTCGTCGCCCATGCCGGTCATGATGACACCCACGGCGTTTTTGCCCGCATAGCGCGCTCCGGAACGAAACAGCACGTCCACCGAGGGCCGGTGGCGCGACACCAGCGGCCCGTCCTTGATCTCCACATGGTAGCGCGCCCCGCTGCGTTTGAGCAGCATGTGCATGCTGCCCGGCGCGATAAGGGCCTGGCCGCGCAGGAGTGCGTCGTTGTCCTTTGCCTCCTTGACGGTGACGCGGCAGATGCTGTCCAGACGCTTGGCAAAGGCGGCGGTGAAGTTCTCAGGCATATGCTGAACTATGGCTATGGCCGGGCAGTCCATGGGCAAGGCCATGAGGAATTTCTCCAAGGCTTGCGTTCCCCCGGTGGAGGCTCCCACCAGCACAATTTTTTCCGTGGTTCGGAAGTTCTGGTGCGCCAAGCTGGCCTTAGCCAGCATGACATCGGCATCAAGCTTCGGAGCCACCCTCATGGGCATGGTGGCCGAGATGGGCCTGAGCTTGGCCTGGGCGGCGGCGCGCACGGCATCACAGATGCGCACCCGCGACTCCTCCAGGAACTTCTTGGTGCCGAGCTTGGGCTTGGTGATAATCTCTACGGCCCCATACTCCAGAGCGCGGAAGGTTGTCTCGTCGCCCTCAATGGCCAACGACGAGCAAATGACCACTGGGATGGGGTGCTGGCTCATGAGTTTGCGCAGGAAGGTCAGGCCGTCCATACGCGGCATCTCGATGTCCAGGGTGATGACGTCCGGGACCAACTCGCGCATCTTCTCGACAGCGACAAGCGGATCCACAGCGGAGCCAATGACCGTGATGTCCGGCTCGGAGTCCAGAATCTCTATGAGGGTCTGGCGCACCAGGGCTGAATCGTCGACGACGAGAACGCGAATTTGTCTGCTCATGTGGGTCTTCTGACTCCTATATCCGTCTGTATACCGTGGGGGCCACCAGTTCCAGGGGCAGATCCATGCCCGCCAGACTCTCGGAATGACCGATGAACAGGTAGCCACCAGGAATAAGCTTGCGGCAGAAGCGGGAAAACAGCGTCTCCTGCGTCTGGCGGTCAAAATAGATGACCACGTTACGGCAGAAGATCACATCCAGTTGGCCATTAAAGGTGAACTCCTCCATGAAGTTCAGGCGGCGGAAACGCACGTGATTGCGTGCCTCCGGGGCGATGCGCACCAACTGCTTCGCGTTACTCTTGCTGCGCAGGAGGTAGCGCTTGCGGATCTCCGGTGCGATGGGGGCTATCTTGGATTCGGGGTACACTGCGCGCACGGCCATGCGTAGCACCTGGGTGGAGATGTCCGTGGCCAGGATGCTGAAGGCGAACCCGGAGTTCACGCGGGCGAATTCGCTGAGCACCATGGATAGGGTGTACGGTTCCTCACCCGAGGAGCATCCGGCGCTCCAGATGTTTACAGGGCGACCCGATCCACTTCGGCTATAAAATTCCGGCAGCACTCTGCTGGTGAGTATCTCGAAGTGCTTGGGTTCACGGAAGAAATCAGTGGTATTGGTAGTCACCACATCCATCAGGTTCACCAATTCCTCTTCCATGCCCTGGGGGCTGAATAGATACTCGCAGTATTCCTCGTGAGAGCGCATGCCCAACTCGCGTAGCCGTTTCTGTAGCCTGGCCTCCAGCAGTATTTTTTTGGAGGAAGGCATCTTGATGCCCAGTTCGGTCTGAATGAGCTCGCTTAAACGCTCAAAGATGCGATCATGCATGCGCAGGAGATGTATTCCTTCCGGCGCGGCATCAGGCTTGCGGGTGAGTGTTCTCTTTGGGTTCTCGGCCATGTGGCTACGCTGCTCGCACTTTCAGTTTGATATTTGGGATGCGACGGAGCGCACAAGACGCGGCACATCAAGGATGAGCGCCATGGTCCCATCGCCTTTGATGGTGGCCCCGGAGATGCCTTCCACGTTGCGGTACACGTTGCCCAGGCTCTTGATGACCGTCTGGTGTTCGCCAATGACCTTGTCCACCACAATGCCCACGCGCTTCCCATCCACTCCGGTGATGACGATCTGTTCGATGGCCGGAGGCTCGCCGTCCATTTCGAACCAGCGCCGCAGGTGGATGTAGGGCACAAGTTCGCCGCGCAGGTGGGTGATCTGCTGCTTGCGCGTGGGGTCCATGTCCTTGCCGTGCAATTCCACGCACTCCTCCACCAGGGACAGGGGGATGACGTAGAAGCCCTCGGCCACCTGGACCTGTAGACCTTCGATGATGGCCAGCGTCAGCGGCAGGCGGATGGTGATGGTGGTGCCCAGGCCGCGCACGCTCTTGATCTCGATGGCCCCGCGCAGGGCCTCGATGGCGCGGTGGACCACATCCATGCCCACGCCGCGGCCGGAAATGTTCGTGACCTTAGTCGCAGTGGAAAAGCCAGGCAGAAAGATGAGCTTCAGGGCCTCCTGCTCGGTGAGTTCGGCATCAGCGGAGATGAGTCCCTTTTCTATGGCCTTGCTGCGGATTGCCTCAGAATCCATGCCCTTGCCGTCATCGGTGATGCGGATGAGCACCTCGCTGCCGGAATGCTCGGCTTCGAGCCGGATGAGGCCTTCGGGCCGTTTTCCTGCGACCTTGCGCTCTTCGGGCATGTCGATGCCATGGTCGATGCTATTGCGGATGAGGTGCACCAGGGGGTCGCCCAGTCGCTCAAGCACCGTTTTGTCCAGTTCCGTCTCCTCGCCACGTGTCTCCAACTCGATCTCCTTGCCGAGTTCCGAGGACAGGTCACGCACCAGGCGGCGGAACTTGCTGAAGGTCGAGCCAATGGGCAGCATGCGAATGCCGAGGGTGCTGTCGCGCAGGTCACTGCTCAGGCGCTCCAATTGTTCCGAGAGCACCGTGAGGATGGGGTCAGAACGCTCGGTGACAACCTGGAGTATCTGGGCCTGCACGGTGACCAGTTCCCCCACGAGGTCCACCAGGATATCCAGCTTTTCCGCTGGAACGCGCAGACTGTTCCCCGCCTCTTTCTGTTGCTTGGTGGCAGTGGCTTCGCGCGTTTGCTGCTGCTTGGCGTAGGCTTGCTCTACCTGCTTCTCGGAAACTAGGCCGGAATCGATGAGAATTTTCCCAAGAGGCCTTTGCTGGCTCAGCGCTTTCTGCAAATCCTCGGTATTGAGGACCCCTTCCTGGACCAGTATTTCGCCGAGTTTGGGCGCGCCAGTCGTCGGCAGGTCGCCCAGCGTGGTGGGAAATTCTGGCAACGGAGCGGACCCACGGACAGTTTCCAACGGAGGTTCCTGCACATCTCGGAGAACCAGTGCCGACTCTGTCACCGTCTCGACCGGCACACACTGCTCGGTTTCGAAACTGGCGGTTGCAGACTTTTGTTCGGACTCCGGTTCAGCCTTTAGCGGCGCGATGCACACTGCGTCCCCGGCATCGTCGATGTGCCGCACGCGTTCCTGGGGCAGTTTGACCAGTCCGCAAAGATACTTGGGCTCCAGGATCGTGGCGAACAGCACATAGAATGGGATGTAATTTCCGAAGGCGTCGAGATCGCCCACGGCCGAGAAGTCCACCTTGCAGTCTACGATGCGCCCGGTGCCAGTAAGGGACCGCAAGACCTCCATCGGCATTTTCCCCTGGCCGTGGATGTCGTGGATGAGGTCATATTCCAGCAGGTAGATTTCGTTGCCGCCTGCCTTGGCTTGTTCCAGGCTCAGAGAATCCACAGAGAAGATGCGCGACGGCCCAACGTCGATCTTGACGGGCTCCACAGGTGCCGAGGCACCCACGTTCCCTTGCTCCGCCAGGGCGACCAGTTTTGCGACCTGGGCGCCGATGGAGATGTCCTCGCTTTGAGTAATGTCGTTCACCATCTCACTTAGCTTGTCGAAGCCCTCAAGCAGCACGCTGACCACACCCTTGGTGGGTTTCATCTCCTGGCTGCGCACCATGTGCAGCACATTCTCCAGTTTGTGCGACAGGGTTTTGATGGCGTCAAACCCAAGCATACCCGCTCCGCCCTTTATGGAATGTGCGGCACGGAATACGCTGTTAACAACCTCAGGGTCCTGGTTGTCCCCGGCGGCCTCGATGTCCATGAGCGAGGCTTCTATGTGGTCCAGATGCTCGCGACAGTCTTCCACGAAGCCCGGCACAAGGTCATTGGTGTCGAGTGTCATGAGTCTTTCACCACGCTGGCCTGAACAATGCTGAAATGTTTGTCTAGACGCATCAGGGTCAGGAGTTGGTAAATGTCCTGGCCCACATTGGCCAGTGACAAGCTCCCGCCCACCTTGGCCAGGGAGTTATGGGTAGCAACCAACAGCCCGATACCAACGGAATCGATGCTTTCCACGGAAGTGAAGTCCAGCGCCATCCGCCGAGCGCCCCCGTGTACGTGCTCCTGGAGCAACTTCCGCAATGCCGGGGTGTTGTTCGCGGAGACGCTGGCCTCCAGGGAAATCTGCACCAACTCACCCCCGCCGTTGGTCATTTGGCACTCCTCGACAGACAATGTCTTTGTGACGCACACAATTTTGCCCACAGCGTTGCCGCTCAATTCCTGGCATTCGTGCACAATAAAGTGAGGTTGCTATTCCAATATCCTTGCAGTGGTGTACAATAATTCGCTCAGCACTATGCTGCAACGATGTTCATAAATTTTGAATATCCAAAAGAGAGAAACGACAACTTGCATAATAATCATACTGTTTCTTGGCGTTCATCATTTGTTACTGACAAATTTAAGAAGTTCGCATCGATTAATTGGCTTCGTTAAATAGCAAACTGCATTCCCGTGAAAGAATGCATTGCAAACATTTTTCGTATCAGAAAGTGTAGAAACTATGGCTACTCTGACTTCATTCCCTGGTTTAATTTTGTAATCCTCTTCAAGTTTTCTGATGGCACTCAAGCACTCATGCCCATCCATTCCTGGCATCATTATATCAAGCAAAATCAGATCATATGGATCACCATTATTGAGCGAATAATCAAACGCTTCAAGTGCTTCCTGCCCACTCGATACAGTTTTGCAAACGGCCACGTCTTTTAGCATACCGCCCAGCACCATCAAGTTTGTTAATTCGTCGTCAACTATCAGAATTCTCATGTCATTCCCCGTAATCTTTGAGCCCCCCAACTGCCAAGACTGAAACGCACCTCACAAAGCCTCCTTAAGCGCTTGCTGTCTTAACCAGATCGGGCCTCTCTGAATCTCTCGAAAATCTCCCTGACTTCGCCAAGATGCTCCAGGAACACATCAAGCACCTTGGGGTCGAAGTGGCTGCCTCGGCCTTCCTTCATGATGGCCACGGCCTTGTCCACTGGAAAGGCATCCTTGTAGGGACGTTTGCTGCTCAGTGCATCAAAGACGTCCGCCACCGCGCAGATACGCCCGAACAAAGGAATATCCTCTCCCGCCGAGCCGGAAGGATATCCGCTGCCGTCCCATTTTTCGTGGTGGCTGAGGGCGATGATCGCCCCGGCGTTCATGTAGTCGGACATGCCTGCGCCAAGGATTGCGCCGCCGTTAGTGGTATGCTCTTGCATGATTTTCCACTCGTTGGCGTTGAGCTTGTCAGGCTTGAGCAATATGCTGTCGGGGACGCCTATTTTTCCCACGTCGTGCATGGGGCTGCTGGTGAGGATCAGGTCCACCTCCTTTTTATCCAGCCCCATTCGTTCGGCGATGAGCGCGCTGTAAAGGGCCATGCGCTGGATATGGATGGCGGTATCATCATCCCTGAATTCCGCCGCAGCCGAAAGGTGCTGTATGGCCTCCCTGTTGGCAGTGTCCAGGGCGGCCAGGGCTTGTTTCAACTCCAGGGTGCGCGTCTCAACCAGTTGGCTGAGCTCGTTGGCGAAGGATTTGATATCGTCCTGCTGGGCTTTTTGCTTGAGCATGGAGTCAACGCGGACCCGGAGCTCCACCACGTCCACCGGCTTGGTGATAAAGTCGTTGGCCCCAACCTCCACAGCTTTGAGACGGTGCCCTTTTTCGGTAAACGTGGTGGCGATGATCACCGGAATGTCATAGATTTCAGGGTGGCTTCTAATCTGTTCGACCAGTTCGAAGCCGTTCATCTCCGGCATCATCACATCAGACAGGACAAGATCAAAGGAGCGATCCAGGACTTTCAGCGCAGCAAATGCATTCTCAACGCAGATGACCTCGTGCCCCATCGACTTGAGAAAGCCCCGGAGCACCAGGATGTTGGAGGGCTCGTCATCGACAACAAGAATCTTGCGCGGATTAGGCATGCACTGCTCCACTCTTTTCACAGTTTGCCTGGAACGTGTGGCAGGCCAACTGTTGTGTTGTTATCTCTGTGTATCCCCGTTCCGAGGCAGCCAGATGGACAAAGTGGTAAAGCCTTCCTCGGAGGTGTCGAGTTCCACATCGCCGCCCTGGGCCTTGGCGAACAGCTTTGCCGAATAGGTTCCAAGCCCGTTGCCGTGGGACTTGCCACTGGTCACATACTTCTTGAAGAAATGATCTATGATCTCCTCCGGCACGACGCCCTGATTGCGGATGCGCACCAGGGCCTCCAGCCCCTCACCTATAGAGATGGTAATTCGCTCACCTGGGGGCGAAGCCTCTAGGGCGTTCAGGATGAGGTTGGACAGCATGGGGAAGCAGAGGCGCTCCTCGGCATAGGCACGGAAGGTGCTGGACTCCGTGGCCGGAAGCCCCGACACGAGGATCTCCAGGCGACAGCTCTTTCTCTTGACGGCGTCCTGGATACCGTTTGCGATGTCGCGGATAATCTGAACGAGATCAAGGGAGCTCGGCACGAACTGATACTGACCGCGCTCGATCCTCATGATGTCCAGGGACATCTCGATCTGGCGCAGCATCGTTCTGCCGCCTTCCTCGATGTAGAGAAGGAACTCCACCTGTTCCGGGGTCAGGTTCTTGTCGTTCAGAATGAGTTGGGGCAGGTTGATGATACCGTTGAGCGGAGTTTTCAGGTCGTGGCGGATGATGTTGTCGATGTCGTCGCGCAGCGTCTCCAAGTCCTTTTTGTCGGTGATGTCCTGAACCGTGCCTGTGAGCACGCGCTTGCCGTCTTTGTCCTCGCGCTTGCCCATGAGGCGTACCCAACTCTGGGTGGCCACCCGTTGCACCAGGCGAAGTTCCACGTCAAAGCTCTCGCCCAGTTCCTCGGCCTTGCGCATCACCTCGGCGAACAGCGGCCTGTCCTCGGGAGCAAATAATGCGGCACCCTCGGCAAAGTCCGGGATCTTAGGGTCAGGATGCTCGAGCACGCGGTACATTTCTTCGGTCCATTTGTGCTCCCCGGTGTCAAGGTTGACGGACCAGCCCCCGATCTTGCCGATGGCCTGCGTGTGGGCCAGTAATTCCTGATTTTCGACCAACACGGCCGTGCTGTTCCGGGTTTCCAGCTCCCGTGCGGAGCGTATGCTAACGAGTTGGAGCAATTGCTCCGCCCTGCGTGGGTTGGCCAAGGGCTTGCGCCAAATGACCGCAATGAGGCCGATGGGTCGCTCCGCAGCGTCCCAGAGGGTCACCCCAACATAGCTCTCGGCGGCCATGTCCTGAAGAACCTGATCATTGGGGAAGAGGTGCCGCACACGCTCGGGGAAGCAGCAGACATCCATCCCCACAGCATCACCGCAGGGGGTGTCCTTCAACGCATAGGCGACATTGTCCTCAAAATGCCCGTCGAAGTACACGGCGATGGTCTTGGCCGTGAGCCCATCGCCTTCCAGTCGGTCGATGCATACAAAATCCGCCTCCAGCTGCTGTGATATATACTGGGCCAGAGACAGGAAAAAGTCCTTACCTTGGACTTGGCGGCCGCACTCAAGGAGAAATTGTTGGATCTCCTCGATTTCCTTGTGCTCAGTAATGTCCGTGATGAAGGCGTAGAAATATTCAACCTTGCCCTTGGCGTCACAATACTGGTTCACGTGCAGTTCCACGGGCACCAGGCTGCCGTCCTTGCGGATCAATTCTTTCTCGTAGCGCACAGACTCTCCTGTGCATCTCAATTCCTTGAGCTTCTCCCTTTCCCTCTCTGCCCACTGCGGTGGGGTGATGCCGCTCACCCAGTCCAGGCCAGCGATCTCCTCCTGAGGGTAGCCGAGAAGCGCGGCAAAGGCCGCGTTGCAGACGCCCAAGCTGCCGTCCGGGTAGGCAACGGCAAAGGCCTGGGAGGAGGACTCCAGCATATTGGCGAGCATGGTTGCGTGGTGCTGACTTTGGCGCAGGGCTTCATCGGCTCGCTCGCGTTCGGTGATGTCCCGGGCCACGAGCATGGTGCCAAGAAAGTCCATGCTCTTCCATAGCCCGCAGGCGGACATTTCAAAATGACGGACCTCTGGTTCCTGGCCGCTCCTGGCCTTGGGGATCAGACGCACGTTCATGTTTCTGGAGCACCTGGGCAACTGCCTGCGTTCGTTGATCAGGCTTGGTGCCTTCCGACTCGTATCCATGCCCAGAATGTGGGACAGGACCAACTCCCGGTCATGAAACAGTAAATCATCCTCTTGAATAATCTGGTGGAAATGCATCCCACGCAATTCTTCAGGGTCGTAGTTAAGCAACTCCCGGCTGGCGGAGTTCGCTTCTATGATGAAGCCACTGGCATCGAGCATCCAGATCAGATCCGGCGAAGTCTGGATCATGGTCCGGTACTTTTCCTCGCTCTGGCGCAGGGCCTCGCGCACCTGTTCGTAGTCCGTGATGTCATAGCAGATGCTGCACACCCGGTTCGGGCGGCCGGAATCGTCGAGCAGCGCAAATTTGACGGACAGGAAGTGATGCAAGGAGCCTTGAACGGTCAGTACACGCTGGAAGGTCATGGGGTTACCCTCGGCCAGCACCTGGCGGTCTTCCTCGCGGATGCGCCGGGCCTCTTCTGGCGCGAACAGGTCGTCCACGCTCTTGCCTTCAGGACTCTGGCCCAGGTTGTGCAATTCTTGGTGTCTGCGGTTGGTCATGAGGTAGCGACCGACAGCGTCCTTGATGCTGATCAGGGCAGGGGAATAGTCCAGCAGGGCCTGGAGCTTCTGCTGCTTGGACTTCAGGTCCTCCTCGATCTGTTTGCGGTAAGTGACGTCTGAGGCAATGCCTTCATAAGCGATGATGTTTCCACCCTGGTCACGCAGGGCCTTGACGTCGAGTGAAAGCCAGATCAACTCCCCGTCCATACGCTTGGCGCGTAATTCAAAGCCCATGAGAACGCCCTGTTGCTTCAGACGGTCCTGGACCTCCTGACGCACTCCTGAATCGGCGTAAAGCTGGCTGGCGATGTCGCTGACGCTGTGAATCATTTCCTGCGAAGAACTGAATCCCAAGATTTTCGCCAGTGCTGGGTTGGCCTCCTGGATGCGCCCACCAGGCGTGGTCCGAAAGATGCCGTTCACGGAGCCTTCGAAGATCGTCCGATACTTGTATTCAGCGGTGACCAGCTTGATTGTCCGCGACTCCAGTTCCCCGGCCATGCAGTCAAAGGCCATGGCCAACTCGGCCAACTCGCCGCTACCGGTTTCGCCGATGCGGTGGCCAAAGTCCCCTTCGGACATTTTTTTTGTCGCCACCCAGAGCTTTCTGATCTGGCCCAGCACGAAGCTGTTGCTGAAGAACCAGGTGGAGAAGAGGGCCAGGGCGGTCATGACAATGATGAACGAAAGGTCCCGGATCAGCCTATGGTTCGCGGTGGCAAAGACCTTCTCCTTGGGCAGGCCGATGCGCAGGATGACGCCTTGCTGCTTCTGCTTCAGCAGGGGGGCGAGGAAGTAGAGACGCTCCACCCCGTCCAAGCCCATGGACTCCCAGGTATTCAGCTCATTGGTCATGAAGGCGGGCAGAAAGTTGTCCACCTCGGGCGCGGGACTGCCAACAGCCGTGGTGCTTGCGGGGCTGCGGGCCAGGATGATCCCAGAGCGGTCTACTATGGTCACAGTCGCCCCGTCCGGTCGAGGCAATTGGTTCAGTAGGTCGGCCAGCGTCCTGAGACCAAAGGACATGCTCAACACGCCCAGCACCGAGCCGTCCTGGGCCAGCACCGGCAGGGCCAGGTGTAGCCGCGCAGGCTCGCCGTCGCTTTCCTTCTCATAACCGCTGACAGTGAAGGATTTCTCACGCAGCAGATCCTTGAACCAGTCCTGCCCGGACAGGGACTGACTCCTTGGATGGGGCCGCGAACTGGCGATGGTCCTGCCGTCCGGACCGCTATGCGTGATGGCCCCGTATTCTGGGTGCTCCCGGCCCAGGGCGGCGAGGGTCTTGGCGCAATCGACGCTGTCATGGTGCACCCCGTGCAGCGTGGCGATCTGGGCCATCAGAGTCCTGGCCGAGTCGAACAGGGCCTTGCCTTCGTTTGAGTATTGCAGTGCCATGTGCTGACTGGCCGCAACCGCGTTGGCCTTGGCTTCCTGGTAACGATCCTTGGCCATGAGCAGGGCCATGAACAGCACAGGCAGCATGGCCAGCAGCACGATTGAAAAGAGACGGGCATGTAGGCTTTTCAATTTTTTGAGCGGCATCTGTGAGGGCTCCTGGCTGGTCGCCTTTCCAGCCTGTGTTCAGACGTGCAACTCAAACAGGGTGAAGCATGAGTTGTTCCTGGTCCATATCAATTTCAAAAGCTAACAGGGCGTCCGCACAGTCACCACAGCTTCATTGTCCAGGTTTGATGCGTGGCACACGCCGCAGCGTTCCAGCACGTTCTTCCTGAGCACCTGACTCGAGGGGTCGTACTCAATGATCAGAATACGCATGCTCTTCCCTATCCACAAGCGTGTCTTCACCAGTGGTGCAACCACGGCCAGGGCTGCGCGCGAGTTACCCTCCGGCGCGCTGCCCTTTGACCTCCTATGCCGCCTGGGATTCGGTCTTATCGCCTGCGGCGTCCTTGGCCAGTGCCAGCTCCTCGGCAGAGAAGACCTTGGCGATATCCAGGATGATGACGAAGGTGTCCTCCTGTTTGCCTATACCCTTGATGTAGTCCGTGTTGATGGACGTACCCATGCGCGGTGCGGCCTCGATGTGCTCAGGCATCAGGTCGAAGACCTCGCGCACTGAGTCAACCTTGCCGCCCATGATGATCCGCTCACCCGCGAACTCCACCTCAACGATGATGATACAGGTGTCCACCGTGGCCTCGGTAGTCGGCATGCCGAATTTGAGCCGCATGTCCATGACTGGGACCGCGTGACCGCGCAGGTTGATGACGCCACACATGTAGTCCGGCGTGCGCGGAATCTTGGTGATGGCCGTCAGTTCCAACACCTCTCGCACGCTGGAGATGTCCAGGGCGAAGACCTCCTTACCCAGGGTGAAGTTCAGGTACTGGCTTGTATCTGTTGAGTTTTTATCTACCATGACGCTCCCCCTAAAACTTCTCGAACTCGCCGTCATCGGCATCTGAGCTCAGATCGAGGTCAATGCCGCCGCTCTTCCTGGCCGGACCGTGAGGCGCCGGGCCGTGGGCCTTGGGAGCGACATGGGTGTACGCCGAGGGACCAGCGGGCAGGGCCTTAGGCTTTCTGGCCCGTTGGGCCTGGGGGCCGTTGTCCACGCGGAAGAAGCCCATGGTCTGCTGCAACTGCTGGCCCTGGCTGGACAGTTCTTCGGACGTCGAGGCCATCTCTTCCGAGGCCGACGCATTCTGCTGAATGACCTGGTCAAGCTGCTGGATGGCCTTGTTGATCTGCTCGGCGCCGCTGTTCTGCTCGCCCGTGGCCGCGTTGATCTCCTGCACCAGCTCTGCCGTGCGCTGGATGTCCGGCACGAGCTTGGTCAGCATTTCGCCAGCCTTCTCAGAGATGGCCACTGTGGAACTCGAGAGCTCACTGATCTCGCCTGCGGCATTACCGGAGCGCTCGGCCAGCTTGCGCACCTCCGCCGCCACGACCGCGAAACCCTTGCCGTGCTCACCGGCGCGGGCGGCCTCAATGGCCGCATTCAGGGCCAGCAGGTTGGTCTGTCGAGCGATCTCCTCGATGATGCTGATCTTTTCAGCGATGTTCTTCATGGCCGTGACGGCCTTGCCCACGGCCACGCCGCCTTCCTGGGCGTCCTTGGCCGCCTGCAGGGCGATCTTCTCGGTCTGCTGAGCGTTTTCGGCGTTCTGCTTGATGTTCGAGGACATCTGTTCCATGGACGAGGATACTTCCTCGATGGCCGCCGCCTGCTCGGTGGCGCCCTGGGACAGGGATTCGGAGGACGCGGACAGCTCCTCGGAGCCGGAGGCCACGTTATCGGTTGCGCTACGCACATCGGCTACCACTTGGCGCAGGCGCATAACCATTTCGTTGAGCGCCTGGGCCAGCACACCGATCTCGTCCTTCTGGTTGATGTCGAGTTGGGCGGTGAAGTCGCCCTCGGCCATGTTCTTGGCAAAGGCCACGCCCTGCATCACCGGGCGGGTGATGCCCACGGTGAGGAAGAAGGCCACGATGATGCCGAGGAGCAGGGCCACGACCAGGCCGGTGATCAGGACAGTGCTGGCGGCGGACAAAGCCGTGGCAGCCTGGGCCGAGCCGTCCTGGGTGGCTTTGACCCCGGCCTCGGAGGTCTCGCGTGCGGCTGCCACCACTTCGGCACCTATCGCGCGGCGCTTCTTGGTCAGCTCAGCGCTCTCAGCACCATTCTTGAGGAAATCCTCAATGCCTTTCTTGTAGGCCGCGCCGTTGGCCTTGATGAGATCCAGCTGCTTGAGGTTGGCCTCCTGGCGGGTGTTGGCGCGGAGGTTCTCAATGATCTTGTTGATCTCGTCGAAGTTCTTCATGATCTCCTGCACGAACTTGTTGTCGCGCAGGGCTTGGGACTTGAAGTTGTTCAGGCGCAGGGCGTTGCCCATGTCAATGACATCGTTGATCCGGTTGACCTTTTCCACGCGCTCCTTGATCTTCTTGGCGTCCACCTTGCCGACAAGATCGGCTTCCAGGGACTTGTTCTGGCTTTCCAGGTAGTCAGAACAGTTCTTCATGAAGACCTGGGCGGCTTCGCCCATTTCCGCCATGATCTTTTGCTTGGCGGCTTCCATATCCTTGGCCTGGACCACCAGGGCCTTGTACTCCAGCGCCTTGGCCGTTGCCTTATCGGCGTTGGCCTTGAGCTGAGCCATGTCGTGCTTCTGGGCCAGGGCCGTGGCCTCGGCCAAGGCCTTCTCCACGTCCCCAAGGTTTTTGACCGTCTCGGCCATATCCTTGTCGTCACCGGTGTACTGGAAGGCACGCATGGCATACATGGTCAAAAGCGAGCTGCGCTCCACCTGCACGGCCACTGCCACTTGCGGCGCGATCTCCTCTTCCAGGCTGTTTGCGACGTTCCCCACGCGCTTCATGTTCCAGATGGCCACGCCACCCAACAACATGGAGATGAGAATGAGGATGCCGAAGCCGCCGCCGATTTTCGTTCCGAGCTTCAAATTCTTGAGCATGACACGATCTCCTTGTTGCCTGTGCTGGTTGGTGCACCTCGTCGCCAGGGCATCTTATTGTTTAAGGCTATGCTGTGTTGCATATCCTTGCGGGTCCGGACCGTTGCGGATCGTCTCGAGCATCTTGCTGACCTTTGTCATCACTTCCGCATATTTGGTGATGGTCAACATGTAACCGGAGAAGACCCTACGCATTTCCGGACTCATCTGGCCTGCGTCTCCGCCAAGTGCGGCAACCAGGTCGGTTTCAAGCCGGGAAAGCTCCCCGGCCAGGATGGTCATGTCCTGAAAGATGTAGCTAATGACACTTTCAATGGTTACAGACTTCATTTTGCCGTCCGATTTGGTAGAAATGCGTGACAATGTTCATACGCAGTGGAGAGTTGCATAATCGCGAACATCCCGAGAGGATCAGTTCACACTGACCCCATCCATCGCTGAGAGTACTTGATTACACATCTGGCACGGGGAGTTACGAGCGGCCATAGGGGCAACACCCCAATTGTGGTAGGGGAAAACACCTAATCGCGAGATGTGGGGCGGGGGACTGGATCGCTTGGTTGGGCGGGAAGTGGCTTAGTCGTCGAGGCTGCTTAGCCCATGCCGGATGGCATAGCGGGTCATATCGACCGCGTTGCTGAGCCCAAGCTTACTCATAATGCTGGTGCGGTGGTTCTCCACCGTCTTTGGGCTGATGAATAGGTGCTCAGAGATGTCCTTGGAGGACATGCCATCAGCCACATGGCGTAGAACTTCCAGTTCCCGAGGGGTGAGAGGCTCATGGAGGCCACGTTTGTCCGTGTCTTTGACGTGGACATCGTTCAGCTTGTCGATCAGCCCCCCAGAAAGGTTGCTATCCACATAGCGCTTCCCTTGGGAAACTGCATCAAGGGCCAGCAGGACTTTTTCGACCGATGACGTCTTTGTGACATACCCTCTGACACCAGACCGGAAGGCTTGGGCCACCATGTCCATATCAGTGTGCATGGTGTACATCAGGATTCCAGTTTCAGGAGCGATGGCGATGACTTCACGGGCGAGATCCAGCCCGTTGTCCTTGCCGAGGGAGATGTCCATCATGACGAGACAAGGTCGCAGCAAGGTGACGAGTCGGATGGCCTCTTTATAAGTACCG
Organism: uncultured Desulfocurvus sp.; assembly: GCA_964645095.1. GTDB lineage: Bacteria > Desulfobacterota > Desulfovibrionia > Desulfovibrionales > Desulfovibrionaceae > Humidesulfovibrio. The sequence continues at coordinate 27,021 of CAZXZF010000010.1, forward strand.
GCTTCGCCGACAACAGCGAAGCGACCGGAGCGCCGGATCAGCGCCTTGAGACCTGTGCAAATCATGGAATGATCGTCCACGAGGAGCACACGACTACATTGAGTCATAATGTAGTACTCCCATACACAGGAAATATGTCTGGCCAGGATCCGATGCACCGGGAGTTGTGTTGAGCTGGAGCATGGTGTCATTTCTCTTGGCAAGTTGCTTTTTGGTTAAGATGGCAGTTTTGCCCAGGGCGCTCAATCGTTGCCCCAAAATGTGCAGATGCCAAAGTCACGACTACTCATATCCAGAAATGGAATGTTTGCCAAGGGAACAGTTGGTATGTGTGCGTGACCCTACCCCGCCAAGTATACCACCCGTAAGTTTGGGCTCTGGCCGGCCTGGT
>CAZXZF010000011.1:0-25374 GCA_964645095.1 uncultured Desulfocurvus sp.
GGCCAGGGAGGCCGTCACCGTGGTCTTGCCCGTGCCGCCCTTGCCGCTGGCGATGGCGTAGATCACGCGGAACCTAGCCCCTGCGCCCGCCCCCCGGATGTCCTCCGGCGGGCGCGTTGGGGGCGTCGGCGGCGCTCAGTTCGCCGCGCTTGAACTTGTCCACGGCCTGGCCCACGGTCATGCCCTCCACGTTCTGGATGACCTGGATGCCCCCGGCGGTCAGCGCCTGGAAGGCCTTGGGGCCGACAAAGCCGCTCAAGACCACGCCCGCGCCCGCCCTGGCGACGTTCTCCGCCGCCTGGATGCCTGCGCCCTGGGCCATGACCTGGGAGCCGCCGTTGTCGACATAGCTGGTCTTGTTGGTTGCCAGGTCCACCACCACGAACCCGGCGGCCCGGCCAAAGCGCGGGTCCACCATGTCGGTCAGCTTTGGACCTTCGCTGGTCACTGCGAGGATTCCCTGCTGCATGTCCGTCATCTCCCTTCTCCTCGTATGGCCGCCGCGCCGCCGGCGTTTTCCGCCGCAGCCCAGGCAGCCTGGCATTTTCAAGGTTTGGATGCTGCCTGAGCACCAGGCCCGGGCCGCCTCGTCCGAAGAACCGCCAATCCACGGCACCACATGCACTCCGGAGTTCCGCAGGGCCTCCAGCGCGCAGCAGGTGAGCCCCCCACACAGGAGCACGGCAGCACCGGCACCCTCCAGCAGACTGATGAGCCCGCTCAAACCCAGCTGCTGCACCGGAGCGGGCAAGGGCAGGACGTTGTGCTTATCCAGGCCATCAGGAACTGCGCCTGGCCAAGCCATGCCGTGGGCGCCTTGCAGGTAGAAGCGCAGCTCCGAGGCGGTCTCCAGCAGCGCAGCCACGCGCTCGCCGTAGCAGGCAACGCAGACAAGCATGGTCACAGTCCTCCGGCGGTTGGCACAGGGCGCGCACCAGCGCACCCAGCCTCACGAAGGCAGGAACCGTGCCACAAAAAAAGAAACACGTTTTTGGCATGTTGCGATGTACAACTGGGCAGAGCGAAAAGGCGTGGGCGCGTTTTGCGCCCGGTGCCCTGGAGGGTGCGGTTTAGCTGTCCGGTGCGCTGGTCTTTTTGCTCAAAATCCTGCGCAGGGTGTCCTTGGACACGCCGAGTTCGCGGCAGGAGGCCATGACGCGCCCATCGTTGCGGGCCAGGGTCTCGGCCACGGCCCGGCACTTGATCTCGTCCAGGGTGCCGCAGAAAGGTTGGGTCTGAGCGCTGTCCACACGCTGGGCCAGGCTCTCGGGCAGGTGCTCCGCCTTGATGTGCCCGCCGGGGCAGAGGATGAAGGCGTACTCGATGATATTCTCAAGTTCGCGCACGTTGCCGGGGAAGGGATGGCGCATGAGCCGCTGCAAGACCTCCGGGGCCAGGCCCAGGAGGTCCTTGCCGTGCTGGGCGTTCTGCCGGGCCACGAAGTGCTGGGCCAGGAGCGGGATGTCCTCGACCCGCTGGCGCAGGGACGGCAGGGCCAGGCGCACCACGTTGAGGCGGTAGTAGAGGTCGCTGCGGAAGGTCTGCCGGGCCACCATGTCCTCCAGGTCGCGGTTGGTGGCGGCGATGACCCGCACGTTCACCGGCACGCCCGCCACCGCGCCCAGGGGCTCGATGACCCGCTCCTGCAACGCGCGCAGGATCTTCACCTGCAAGGGCAGCGGCATGTCCCCGATTTCGTCGAGGAAGAGGGTGCCGCCGTCGGCGGTCTGGAAGCGGCCCGGCTTGTCCTTCCTGGCGTCGGTGAAGGCCCCGGCCCTGTGGCCGAAGAGCTCGCTTTCCAGCAGGTTTTCCGGGAGCGCCCCGCAGTTCACGGCCACAAAGGGCTTGCCGCTGCGTGGGCTCAAATTGTGGATGGCCCGGGCCACCAGCTCCTTGCCCGTGCCGCTCTCACCCAGGATCAGCACGGTGGAGCCGCTGGCCGCGATCTGCGGCAGGATGCCCAGGGTGCGCTGGAAGGCAGGGCTTTTGCTCAGGATGTCCTCGACGCTGTAGAGCCCGTCGAGCTTCTTCTGCATCAGCCGCAGGGCCGAGAGGTCGCGGAAGGTCTCCACCCCGCCCATGATCTTGCCGCGCCGGTCGCGCAGGGGCGCGGCGCTGATGCTGATGGGCACCTTGGAGCCGTCCGGCTTGACGAAGAAGAGCGAGCGGTTGCTGCGGCTCTCCCCGGCCTCCAGGGCGGCCCTGAGCGCGCAGGCGCCGTCGCAGATGCTGGAGCGGAAGACCTCCCAGCACTTGCGGCCCAGGGCCTCCGCGCGCGGCACCCCGGTGATGGCGCTGGCGGCGCGGTTGAAGAAGGTGATGTTCCAGTCCAGGTCCACGGTGAACACGCCGTCGGCCAGGCTGTCCATGATGTGCTCGCAGGAGATGTCGCGCAGAAAGCTCATGTTCCCCCCTTCCCCATTCCGATGCGCTGGGCGAAAAATGCGTCATGCGTCGACAACCGGGCGTGAAATGCGCCCGGCACATTTCTACACTGCTCCCGATGAAAGTCAACTGCCCTGGATTTGCGTGATATTTTCGGTCGGCACACAAGATGCTTTGACCAGGGCAGAGCCGCTCGGGCGGCGAAGGAGCCAGACATCATGCCGAATCAGGACGGAACAGGCCCCAAGGGCCAGGGCAAAGGTCACGGCAGGGGACGTGGACAGTGTGGCCAAGGCGGACCGGCGAAGGGCGGGCAAGGCGGCCAGCGCAACCGGAACCGGCAAGGCCAAGGCCAGGGCCAGGGGCAGCCCCCCTGCGCACAGCCTGCCAAGCCCGGCAGTCCGGTGTAAATTCTCAAAACAGGCTTTGGAGGTGGGTATGTTCAAGCTGGTGCTTCTGGCCCTGGCGGACAAGGCCGATGGCAGGGCGGCCGCGCAACTGGCCAGCGCCCTTGCCGCCCGGCACGGGGCCGGCTTCGCGGTGCAGCATGTCAGCGGACCGGTAGGGCAAGAGGGCGGCTGCGTGCTGCACCTCCCGGGCGAAGCGGACCTCGCCGCCCGCCGCATCGAGGTCGAGGCCCTGCTCCGCGAGGTCATGCCTCCCGGGCTCACGGCGGACATCGTGCTGAGCGCGGGCTTCGCCCATTTGGAAGTGCTCAAGACCGCGCGCATCCTTGAGCCGGACCTCGTGGTGCTTGGCGGCCTGGACGAAACCGAGCGCTGCCGCCGGGAACTCTCGGCCTCACAGGGCAGCGCGGCCGTGCTCGTGGCCGACGGCGCGCCCTGCCCCGTGCTGGTGGTGCCCTCCGCAGCGGACACGCTGAGCGGTCCCTTCGAGTGCGTGCTCACCGCCGTGGACCTCTCCGAGGACACCGAGCAGACCAGAGCGCAGCTCGACCTTGCCGCGCGGCTTGCCGCCCGCGAAGGCGCGGACCTCCATGTGCTGCACACCCTGCAACTTTCGCTGGGACACCCCACGCCCGGTCATGACGAGATGGTCCGGCGCATCGCCACTGCCAGCGACCGCCTGGCTTACCTGTGCCAGGGCCTGCCAGGGGCGGACCGCATCGCCTTTGCCGTGAGCGAGGGCGCGGCCAGCGTGGAACTCCTCAAGCACGCCAGGGAGCGCAAGGCCGATCTGCTCATCCTTTCCCGACCGTCCCGAAACGGAGAAGGCCAGAACGACACCCTGGCCCGCGTGCTGGAAGGCGCGCGCTGTCCCGTGCTGCTCCTCGGGCCCGGCGCCCTTGCCGCCCGGCAGCAGAACCCCGCACCCGCGATGAGAGGATAGCCAGACATGCCGCAACACGTCGTCATCATCGGGGCCGTGGCCCTTGGCCCCAAGGCCGCCGCCCGCTTCAAGCGCCTGGAGCCGGATGCCCGCGTCACCCTCATCGACCGGGGCAAGCTCATCTCCTACGGCGGCTGCGGCATCCCCTACTTCGTCTCCGGCGACGTTAGCGACGCCTCGGAGCTCCAGACCACGGCCTTCCACATGCTGCGCGACACCGAGTTCTTTCGCGCAACCAAGGATGTGGGCGTGCGCACGGAAACGGAAGCCTTGAGCATCGACCGCGCGGGCAAGACCGTGACCCTGCGGCACCTGCCCACGGGCCACGAAGAGACCCTCGCCTACGACAAGCTGGTGCTGGCCATGGGCAGCAGGCCCATTACTCTGTCCGTGCCCGGCGCAGAGCTCCGGGGCATCCATACCGTCCACGGCCTGGAGGCGGCCCAGCGCATCCGCGCGCTGGTCTCCGCTGGCGGGGTGACGCGGGCCGTGGTGGTGGGCGCGGGCTTCATCGGCCTGGAACTGGCCGTGGCCCTGGCCGACATGTGGGATGTTCAGACCACGGTGGTGGAGTTCCGCGACCAGATCCTGCCCGGCGTGGTCGGCGGCAATGTGGCGCGCATGGCGCAAAAGCACATGGAGGACAAGGGCGTGGTCTTCCGCCTGGGCGAGCAGGTGTGCGCCTTTGAGGGAAACAGCGAGGGCCGGGTGGCCCGCGTGGTCACCGGGAACGCCGCCCTTGAGGCCGAGCTGGTCATCGTGGCCGTGGGCGTCAGGCCCAACTCGGAGCTTGCCCGCACCGCCGGGCTGGCGGTCTCGGAGCGCGGGGGCATCCGCGTGGACGAGCACCTGCGCACCTCGGATGCGGACATCTTCGCCGGGGGCGACTGCGTGGAGCTCAAGCACCTCATCACCGGCAGCCCGGCCTACCTGCCGCTCGGCTCCCTGGCCAACCGCCAGGGCCGGGTCATCGGCACCAACCTGGCGGGCGGCGCGAGCACCTTCGCGGGCGCGGTGGGTTCCTGGTGCGTCAAGCTCTTCGATCTTTCGGCTGCCGGCACGGGGCTGACCCTCGCGGCTGCCCAGACGGCGGGGTTCGACGCCCTGTGCGTGCACGTGAGCCAGTTGGACCGGGCGCATTTCTACCCGGACAAGGGCCTCATGAGCCTGGAACTGGTGGTGGAGCGCGGCTCGGGCCGGGTGCTGGGCATGCAGGGCCTGGCCGTCATGGGCGACGCCCTCGTGGGCCGGGTGGACGTGGTGGCGGCGCTCTTGCCTTCCGGCCTCTCGGTGGAAACCTTGAGCGGGTTGGAGATGGCCTATTCGCCGCCCTTTGCCGCGGCGCTGGACATCCTGAACGTGCTGGGCAACGCGGCAGAGAACATCCTGGCCGGGCGCAACCAGGGCATCCACGTGGACGAGTTCGCGCAACTCTGGGCCGGACGCAACGGCCATGGGCCGTATGTTTTGGACTGCCGCGAGCGGGCCAACGCCGAGGAACTCATGGGCAGGCATCCTGCCCACTGGCGCAACATCCCCCAGGGCGAGCTGCGCGAACGGCTCGACGAACTGCCGCGCGATCAGGGTATCGTGCTGGTCTGCAACACCGGCGCGCGCTCGTATGAGGCCTTTGTCACCCTGGCCCATGCGGGTTTCCGCGATGTGGTCAGCGTGGAGGGCGGCATGACCGCCATCTTGGCCGCAGGGGTCAGCATGTGAGACGGGCGCAGGAAGGCCTCGGCAGTCCATGAGGAGCTGCCGCCGACCCAGAACGGCCTGGCGTTGCCCGCAGAGAGGCACGGCATCAGGTCAGGTGGTGTTTTTTGAGCAGGGCGTACAGTCTGGGACGGGATAGGCCAGAAAGCACGCAGGCCTTCGGGATATCGCCTCGGCTCACGTCAAGCAGTTCCCGGAGGTAGCGCGACTCCACCTCGGCCACGGCCCGAAACCGGACCTGGCGCAGCGGCTGCAAGGGGCTGTCGGCCTGCGCCTTTTCGACCGTTGGATCCGATGTCCGGGCCGGAAGCGAGTTGCGCGCCAGACTGACCCGGATGTTCGTGGGCAGATGGGCCGCCACGAGCACCGGATCGTTCATGGCCGCAGCCAGGGAATGCTCCACGGCGTGGATGAGTTCGCGCACGTTGCCCGGCCAGCCGTAAGCCTCCAGGGCGTCCAGGAAATCAGGCGAGACGCGCTTGGCCGGAAGCCTTTGCACGCGGCATTGCCGGGCCACGAAATGACGGCAGAGCCGGGCGATGTCGCCGCCACGGTCCTTGAGCCGGGGCAGATCGATGGTCATGGTCCGGATGCGGAAGAGCAGATCCTGGCGGAATGCCCCGGCCTCGGCCAGGGCTTCGAGGTCGCGGTTGGTGGCCACCAGCAGGCGGAAGTCGCTCTGCGCCTCCTTGAGCCCGCCCACCGGACGATAGCGGCCATCCTGGAGCACGCGCAGGAAGGCTTTTTGAACCGCCACCGGCAGTTCCCCGATCTCGTCCAGGAACAGCGTCCCCCGGTTGGCCTGGTGGACCATGCCCTCATAGCGCCGGTCAGCCCCGGTGAAGGCGCCCCGCTCGTAGCCGAACAGTTCACTCTCCACGAGTTTTTCGGGCAGGGCCGCGCAGTCCACCACCACGAAAGGACCGTCGGCCCGGGCGCTGTTGTCGTGGATGGCGCGGGCGAAGAGCTCCTTGCCCGTGCCGGTCTCGCCAGTGATGAGCACCGAGGCCTCCGTGGCCGCGGCCTGGGCCACGAGGTCCAGGCAGGCGTGCATGGCCCGGCTGTCGCCGATGATGCCGCTGCGCTTGAGCCCGAGCGGCAAAACCTTCTGCTTGCCCCGGTGGTGCTCCACGGCCCGCTGGATGGGCAGGCGGATGGTGTTCAGGGTCGGCGGCTTGGTGATGTAGCTCCAGGCCCCGCTACGGATGGCCAGCTCCGCGCCGTCCGGGTCGCCCAGGCCGGTAAGGATGATGACTTCCGGCGCCGAAGGGCATTCCTGAAAGCTGGGCAGGCTGTCGAGTCCGCTGCCGTCAGGCATCCTCACGTCCAGAACCACAACGTCGTAGTCCCCGGAGCGGGCCTTGAGCAGGCCCCCTTTCAAGGTCCCGGCCGTCTCCGCCTCGAAGCCCATGTGCTGCACGGCGAGCGCCAGCGCGTCGCAAAGCATGGGGTCGTCGTCCACGATGAGCACGCGCGGCATCGGTCAATCCTCCTGCGCCACGTGGCGGCGTTTGCTCTCAAGCAGCTTGCGCAACAGGTCAGCCAGCTCGTCCATGCGGAAGGGTTTTGCGAGGAATTCCAAGGCACCCATGCGCCAGGCCTTTTTCCGTGAGACCAGGCCGCTGTGCCCGCTGGTCAGGATCACCGGCAGGTGGGGCTCGATCCTGAGCAACTCCCGGACCAGATCCGGCCCGGCCAGGCCGGGCATGGTTGTATCGCTGAGCACCGCATCATAGCGCTCAGGGTGCGCGCGGAACAGCTCCAAGGCCTCCTCGCCGTGCAGGCAGGTGCTGACCTCATAGCCGAAGGACCGGAGCCCCAGGACGCAGGCGTCCAGAATGTCCGGTTCATCGTCCACCACAAGCACGTGCCCGACGCCCCTGAGGCCCTGACCCGGCTCTGGAACCTGGGCCTGTTGATCCACGACCGGGATGTCCGAACGCGGCAGCAGGATGTCGACGCAGGTTCCCTGGCCAGGGGCGCTCCGGACCAGGATGGACCCATGCAGATGGGTGACGATGTTCTGAACCACGGCCAAGCCGAGCCCCGTGCCTGAGCCGTCGGTCTTGGTGGTGAAAAAGGGATCGAAGATGCGCTTCAGGTGCTCCGGTCTGATGCCGTGCCCGCTGTCACGCACGCGGAAGAGGATCTGGGAGCCCGAGGCCGCGCCGGAGGCCTCGACCTCGCCGCCGGTGGTCAGTATTCGTTCCGCGACCAGCATCTCCAGGGTTCCTCCGGTGCCGCGCATGGCCCAGGCGGCGTTGGTGCACAGGTTCATGATCAGCTGATGCACCTGGGCCGGATCGGCCAAGACCACGTCGCGCTCCGTTTCCGTCTCCAGGGTGATGCTGATGGTGCTGGGCAGGCTGGGCCGCAACAGGGTCAGGCATTCTTCGAGGATGGACGAGATGCGCAGGGGGATCGGCTGGTCGGCTTCGTTCTGTCGGCCCAGGCCGAGAATCTGCCGCACCAACGCCCCGGCCCGGTTGGCGGACTTGAGGATGCGCTCGAAGGTCGTGCGCAGGGGGTCGCCTTCCGTGAGCTGGCAGAGGCCGATGTCAGCCAGCAGCACGATGGGTGCCAGGATGTTGTTGAAGTCATGGGCGATACCGCCGGCCAGGGTTCCGAGGGCCTCCATCTTCTGTGCGTGCCGGAGCTGGCGCTCCATGGCTTCCAGCGCAGTCATGTCGCGCCAGACGCTGACGTAGCCCAGGATCAGGCCACCCTTGCCTCGGATGGGCGAAACAGTCTTGTGGCAGCAGATGACGCTGCCGTCCTTGAGGGTGTTGCAGGTCTTGCCAGTCCAGGCATCGCCGCAGGCCAGGGTTTCGATGATCTGGTTCAGGCTCGCATGCTGTTCCGGTCCCACATAGAACTTGGCCACGGGCTCACCGCGCACCTCCCTGAGCGAGTAGCCGGTCATGGCCTCGAAGGACTGATTGACGTAGGCCACGTGCATCATTTCATCGTACAGAATCACGGGGTCGGTGGTTTGTTCCAGGGCCGAGCCCAGCCGGGTGCGCTCCCGCTCCGCCGCCTTTTGCTCGGTGATGTCCCGGCAGAACACCGCCACACGGTCCACTGCCCCGTCCTCACCAGGCACGGGATGCACCCGCATCTCCAGTTCCAGCGGCGAAAACATGGAATCCTCAAAACGCGAGGCCTGTCCGGACTCCACAGCCTGGCGTACGGCCTTGGCCCATTTCCTGACCACCTCAGGGGGGAGGTAGTCGTAGAGACGCTCCCCGGCCAGCTGCTCCGGGCTCATGTGGAAGAGCTTGGCCATGGCCGCATTGGCGACCAGAGCTGTGCCGTCAAGGCGCATCAGCAGGGCCTGGTCCGGGGCGGCGTCCAGCAGCACGCGGACTATGTCGGCCTCAGATCGCCTTGCGTTCTTAACGCCCGTCACATTTCGACGCGTTGCCTTCATTTCAGTCTGCTTCGTTTGCATGCCATCCAACTGCATATCCATCTTTCAGCCTTTGAACCCTATCTTCCTATGCAAGATTCTGTCTCGCGACGCAATACATAATCACAGCGACACAAAACCATACTGTTTTCATAGCATTTTTGCATTTGCCTGAGATAGCAAATGAAAGAAGCAATGATGCGCTGCGGCACATTTTTTGAGTATGGAGCAGCAAACAGATGTCTCCGCACCATACTCTGGCGCGGAGGAGGCAACCGCCCTCCACAGGGAGCGGCGACAATTCCGGGAGGTCGCGCCATGCCCAGCAGGATCGGAGTATACGTCTGCCACTGCGGCACCAACATCGCTGGACGGGTGGATTCGCAGGGTGTGGCCCGCTTTGCCTCAGGGCTCAAGAACGTGGCCGTGGCCCGGGACTACAAGTTCATGTGCTCCGACCCCGGACAGGACATGATCATCAAGGACATCCGGGAGATGGGCCTGACCCGCGTGGTGGTGGCCTCCTGTTCGCCCCGCCTGCACGAGAAGACCTTCCAGAAGGCCTGCCAGCGCGGCGGCCTGAACCCCTTCCTGTTCCAGATGACCTGCATCCGCGAGCACTGCTCCTGGGTCGTGCCCGACCCGATTGAGGCCACGGCCAAGGCCAAGACCCTGGTGGCCGGGGCGGTGTCGCGGGTGAACGAGCACGAGGAGCTCTACTCCCGCGTGGAGGCCGTGCACCCGGACGTGCTGGTGGTGGGCGGCGGCATCGCGGGAATCCAGGCCGCGCTGGACATCGCCCGGTCCGGGCACAAGGTGCACCTGGTTGAGCGCGGGCCGTCCATCGGCGGGCACATGACCCAGTTCGACAAGACCTTCCCCACGCTGGACTGCGCCGCCTGCATTTCCACCCCCAAGATGGTGGCCGTGGCCCAGGAGCCGAACATCAACCTCATGACCATGAGCGAGGCGGTGGAGGTCAAGGGCTACGTGGGCAACTACACGGCGCGCATCCGCACCCGGCCCCGCTACATCAACGAGGACCGCTGCACGGGCTGCGGCCTGTGCATGGAGAAGTGCCCCAAGAGCGTGCCCAGCGAGTTCGAGGAGGGCCTGGGCAAGCGCAAGGCCGTGCACCGCAACTCGCCCCAGAGCGTGCCCAACACTCCCGTCATCGACGCCGCCAGCTGCATTTACCTGGTCAAGGGCAAGTGCGGGGCCTGCAAGCAGAACTGCCCCTCGGAGGCCATCGACTTCGAGCAACAGGAGAGCTTCCTGGACGTGCAGGTGGGCACCATCGTCCTGGCCACGGGCTTCGACATCCTCGACCCCACGGCCCTGTCCCAATACGGCTTCGGCCGCTACCCCGAGGTTTACACGGGCCTGCAGTTCGAGCGTCTGAACAACGCCGTGGGACCCACGGGCGGCAAGATCGTCATGAAGAACGGCCAGGCCCCGGAGAGCGTGGCCATCATCCACTGCGTGGGCAGCCGCGACAAGGCCCACCACGAATACTGCTCGCGGGTCTGCTGCATGTACGCGCTCAAGTACGACCACCTGATCAAGGACAAGATCGGCCACCAGGCGCGGGTGTTCAATTTCTACATCGACATGCGCTGCTTCGGGAAGGGCTACGAGGAATTCTACCGCCGGGTCCAGGAGGAAGGCGTGACCTTCATCCGGGGACGGCCTTCCGAGGTCACGGACCAGGCCCAGAGCGCGGAAGAGGACGGCAAGCTCATCGTCGTGGCCGAGGACACCCTGCTTGGCCGGCCAGTGCGCGTCAGCGTAGACATGGTGGTGCTCTGCACGGCCATGCAGGCCCGGCGCGACGCCTCTGAGGTGGCCCGGATCTTTGGCATCAGCCAGGGCCAGGACGGCTTCTTCCTGGAGGAGCACCCCAAGCTCGGGCCCGTGTCCACGGCAACGGACGGCATCTTCCTGGCCGGGACCTGCCAGGGCCCCAAGGACATCCCCGACGCCGTGGCCCACGCCTCGGGCGGGGCAGGGCAGGCTCTGAGCCTGGCAGCGCGCGGCGAGGTCAGCATCTCGCCCACGGTCTCCTGGATCAACCCCGACATCTGCATCGGCTGCAAGATGTGCGTCGGTCTTTGCGCCTACTCGGCCATCGAGTTTGACGAGCGGCGCAAGGTCTGCGTGATCAACGAGGCCATGTGCAAGGGCTGCGGCAGCTGCGCCGGGCATTGCCCCAGCGGCGCGGCCCAGGTGCGGCACTTCAACGAGAAGCAGATCTTCGCCGAGCTGGAGGGGCTGTCCCAGAGCGTGCCGCCGGTCCAGCAGGCCGCCGGGGCGGTCGTCATCTGACCTTGAAGCCGAAGGAGCAGAACATGCAAGAACTCATCATAACGCCGGAAACACAGAGCGAGCCCGTGCCCGGCGCGGCCTTTGAGCCCGCCATCGTGGCCTTTGTCTGCAACTGGTGCACCTACACCGCGGCGGACCTGGCCGGGACCTCGCGCATGGTCCAGTCCCCCAACGTCCGGCTGGTGCGCATGATGTGCACCGGCATGGTGGACCCCAAGTACATCATCAAGGCGCTTCTCGGCGGGGCCGACGCCGTGCTGATCTCCGGCTGCCACCCGGGCGACTGCCACTACATCAACGGCAACTACAAGGCCCGGCGGCGCGTGAAGCTGCTCATGGAGATTTTGCCGCGCTTCGGCATCGACGAGCGCAGGATCAAGTTGACTTGGGTGGGCGCGAGCGAAGGCAACGAGTTCGCCGCCACGGTGAACCGTTTCACGGCAGAGATCAAGGAACTGGGTCCCATCGACACCCGGCGCCTGCCGTTGCTTTGAACCTTAGTCTTTGCGGAGGCACGTCATGGGAAGCATCGCACGAATCGAGGTCAAGGACGGCAACCCGGTAGCCGCGCTCCAGAACTTCTGCGCCCGGCTGCTGGCGGACGACGAGATCGCGGTCGTCCTCGCGCCCCGGCGGCTGCCCGCAGGCGGCGGGACCATGCCCGCCCTGGTGGCCGACCCGGCGGAGTTTCGCGACATTGACCCCCTGGCCCCGTCCTTCCGCCTGAACGCAGCGCGCATGCTCACCCGGCTGACCCGGGGCGCGGACGAGGGCGGCCTGGTGGCCGCGCTGCTCAGGCCCTGCGAGGTCCGGGCCTTCATCGAGCTGTGCAAGCTCAACCAGGGCAGCATGGAAAACACGCTGCTCGTGAGCCTGGATTGCCCCGGCGCATTCACCAACGACGGCTATTCCAGTTTCGCGGCAAACCTCGGCGACACCTGGTCCCTGGTGCAGTTTCTGCGCGCCTCGGGACGCGGGACGCATGGCGGTATGGAGATCGCCAGGGCTTGCAGGACCTGCGAGCACACAACTGGCGCGGAGGCGGACCTTTCCATCGGCCTGTTCGGGCAGGATGTGGAGAAGGGCCTGCTGCTCATGGCCAATTCGCCACGCGGCGAGGGGGTGATGAACCGCCTCGGCCTGCCCGAAGTCTCGGACGATGGCTCGCGCGGCAAGGCCCTGGAGACGCTCCTGGCCGAACGCCACGCGGCGCAGGAACTGATGTTCGCCGAGACCACCGCAGCCACCTCGGACATGACCAAGCTGTCCACGTTCCTCTCGGCCTGCGTCAACTGCTACAATTGCCGCACGGCCTGCCCGGTGTGCTACTGCAAGGAGTGCGTCTTCTTGACCGATGTCTTTGAGCACAAGCCCTGGCAATACCTCTCTTGGGCCCGCCAGCGCGGCGCGCTCAAGATGCCCACGGACACGGTCTTCTTCCATCTTACGCGGCTGGCCCACATGAGCACCGCCTGCGTGGGCTGCGGCCAGTGCTCCAACGCCTGCCCCAACGGCGTCCCGGTCATGGAGCTGTTCAAGACAATCGCCGCCAGCACGCAGAAGGCCTTCGAATATGAGGCGGGCAGGGACCCCGGCGAAGCGCCGCCCCTGTCCGTGTTCCGGGAGCACGAATTCACGGAACTCACCGGGGGACTGGACTAGCCGGGCCGCCCATTGCTGGCGACCGCATTGAACGCGGGAGGGTCAGATGAAGAAGGAATACGGAGCACTGGTTGTCGGGGCCGGAATCGGCGGCATCCGCGCCGCCCTGGACCTGGCCGAGACCGGCCTCAAGGTGGCGCTCATCGACGCCCGGCCAAGCCTGGGCGGCATTCTTACGCAGCTGGACCACCAGTTCCCCTCCGACCACTGCGGCATGTGCAAGATGCTGCCCCTGACCCAGCGCGACCAGTCCAGCCAGTATTGTCTGCGCAAGGGCATCTTCCACAAGAACATCGACATCTACCTGCACACGGAGCTCTCCGGCCTGGAAGGCGACCCCGGCAAGTTCCAGGCCACCCTGCGCCGCCGCTCGACCTTCGTCGATCCCACGCGCTGCGTGAGCTGCGGCCTATGCGCCGAGGTCTGCCCGGTGCGCGTGCCGAGCGAGTTCAACGCTGGCCTGGGGCAGCGCACAGCCGTGTATCTGCCCGTGCCGCACAACATCCCCAACCACTACGTGGTGGACCTGGACAGCTGCCAGCGCTGCTGGCGCTGCTTTGATGCCTGCCCGACAAAGGCCATCGACTTCAAGTTCGAGCAGCGCAAGGACTTCCACGTCATTGTGGCCACGCCGGACCAGGAACTCGCCCAGGACCTCCCGCTGTGGTTCAAGGACGAGAACTTCCCGCTGCATCCCACGGCCTCCGGCGAGGAGGCCCTGGCGCTCTTGGCCAGCGGCCTGGAGTGCGGGCTCATGCTGCTGGACATGGACCTGCCGGAAGCCGAGGTCGAGCGCACCCTGCGCCGGGCCTTGGAGCTGCGCCCCAGCCTAGCCGTGGCGCTGCTGGCCGGGCCGGGCAATGAAGATGCCGTGGCCGGGCTCCTCAAGCTGGGCGCGCGCGAAGCCCTGGCCAGGCCGCTCAACCAGGCCACGGCCGTGCCCTGGCTGGACAAGCTCTTCATGCGCCTGGTCTCGGACGAAACCTTGAACATCGAGGTGGGTGCGGTGATCCTGGCCGCCGGGTTCGAGTGCTATGATCCCGCCCTGAGCCCCGGCGGCTGCGCCGACCTGATGCTCTACGGCAGCCACCCCGGCGTGCTCACCTCCCTGGAGTTCGAGCGCCTGTGCAGCCCCACCGGGCCCAGCCAGGGCCGCATGGAGCGTCCCGGCGACGGCAAGCCCCTGCGCCGCATCGCCTGGATCCAGTGCGTCGGCTCACGCGATGTGAAGAAGAAGGCGGATTTCTGCTCCTCCTTCTGTTGCATGATCTCCATCAAGGAGGCCCTGCTGGCCAAGCGCCGCACAGGCGGCCAGGCCGAGGCCACGATCTTCTACATGGACATGCGCACCGCTGGCCGTGACTACCAGCGCTACCGCGACGAGGCGGAGCACACGGCCGGGGTGCGCTTTGTGCCTGCCAGGCCGCACACCATCCTGCCCGGACCGGACGGGGACCTTCTGATCCAGTACTATGACTACTCCGGTGAACTGCGCGAGGAGGTCTTCGACGCCCTGATCCTGGCCGTGGGCGCCAGGCCGCCCAAGTCCATGGAGCGCCTGGCCCTGGCCGCCGGGATCGAGGTCAACGACAGCGGCTTCTGCGCCACCAGGTATCTTTCCCCGAACCGCACCAGCCGCCTTGGCGTATTCGCCGCCGGGGCCTTTGGCGAGCCCACAGACATCCGGGGCTCGCTGATCCAGGCCGGGGCTGCGGCCATGGGCGCCTCGCGCATGATCCGGGTCTATCGCGGCCCGCGCGACGAGACGCCGGAAGCGGAGCCGCAATACACGGACGTTTCCCGGCAGGTGCCGCGCGTGCTCATGGCCCTGTGCACCTCCTGCCCGACGCTCGAGCGCAACGTGAACTCCGACCTTTTGCACCAGCGCATGGCGGTCCTGCCTGGGGTGGTCAAGGTGGTGGACGTGAAGCGCGCCTGCACCCGCGAAGGCTGGGAGACCCTGCGCCAGGAGGCCGAGTCCGCAGAACCCAACCGCGTGCTCATCGGAGCCTGCCTGCCCTATGTCCACGTGCCCCGGCTGCGTGAGCTGGGCGAGGCCCTGAAGCTCAATCCGGCCCTCATGGACGTGGTGGATATCCACACCGCAAGCCTTGCCGGGCGGGCCACCAGCTTTGGCGGACACGCCGCCTGCCTGGCCAGCTGTTCGACCGTTCGTGATGAGGAACCCGGCGCCAGCCCCGGCGTCTGCGACTGCGGCGAGGCCGCCCGCACCAACGAGATGAGTTCGCTTTTGGCCATGGCCGCAGCCAAGCTCCTGGGTGCGGACCCCTCAGGCCTGCCCCAGGCCACGCCGGTTTCGCCCCATGCCTTGGTGGTGGGCGGCGGGCTGGCGGGCATGACCGCGGCCATGGGCATCGCCGACCAGGGCTTCAAGGTGGTCCTGGTGGAGGAGGCCGAGCACCTGGGCGGCCTGGCCCTGAACCTGCGCTACACCCTGGAGGGCGACGATCCGGTGCGGTTCATGGAGGATCTTGTGGAGCAGGTGGAGAAGAATCCCAACATCCGCGTGCTCAAGGACTCGCGGGTGGTGCTCGCGCGCGGCAAGGCCGGGCGGTTCGTCACCGTCGTCGCCACGGGCGAGGGCGTGGCCCACACCCTGCACCACGGGGCCACCATCCTGGCCACGGGAGGACATGAGGTCAAGGTCTACGAATACGGCAACCGGGTGCATAAGAGCGTGCTGACGCAACTGGAGATGGAGCAGCGCCTGGCTGCAGGCTCCCTGGACGCTTCAAGCCTCAAGGGCGTGGCCATGATCCAGTGCTGGCGCTCGCGCGAGGAGTCCCGCAACTATTGCAGCCGGGTCTGCTGCCAGGGCGCGCTCAAGAACATCCTCATGCTCAAGAAGCGCAATCCCGGCCTGCCGGTCTACGTTTTCTACCGGGACATCATGACCACCGGCTTCTCCGAGCGCTTCTACACCGAGGCCCGCCGCAGCGGAGCCGTGTTCATCCGTTACACCCCCGACAGCAGGCCCAAGGTGGAGTTCAAGGACGACAAGCCGGTGATCACCGCTCTGGACCCGGTACTGGGCGCGGAGATCGAGCTTACGCCCGACCTGCTGGTGCTCTCCAGCGGCGTGGAGCCGAACGATGCCTCGGAAATTGCCGACCTCTTCGGGGTGGGGCTCACTGCCGACGGCTTCTTCCAGGAGGCCGAAAGCAAGTGGCGGCCCGTGGACTTCCTCAAGCACGGGGTCTTCGCCTGCGGCCTGGCCCTTGGCCCTGCGACCATGCGTGACAGCCTGCTCTCGGCCAAGGCCGCTGCCCAGCGCGTCGTGCGCATCTTAAGCGAGAAGCAGCTCTCCTGCGGCAACGTGGTGGCCGAGGTCCGGCATACCCTGTGCGCCCGTTGCGGACGGTGCATCTCCGTATGTCCGTATGGTGCGCGCTCCCTGGATCTGGATCACGACAAGATCGTGGTGGACGAGCTGTTGTGCCAGGGCTGCGGCTCGTGCATGGCCGCCTGCCCGAACAGCGCCACCGTGCTGCGGGGCTTCCGCGACGAGCAGGTCATGGCCGTCATCGACGCGGCGCTGGCAGTGCAGCCCGCCGTAGCGGCCAGGCTCTGAAAGCGAGGAGATTGCCATGAAGAACACGCACCCGCTCATCTCCTTCACCCCTGAAGCGCATCCGCTGCACGGGGACGGGGCGCTGGCCGCCCTGATTTCCATACAGGGCATGGTCCGCGCCTGCATGCAGTGCGGCACCTGCACGGCCTCCTGCCCCAACGCCTTCGCCATGGACCTCGCCCCGCGCCAGATGTGGCGGATGCTGCTCTTCGGCCTCACGCAGGAGGTGCTGGAGAGCCGCACCTTCTGGCTCTGCTCGTCCTGCTACTCCTGCACCCTGCGCTGCCCCAGGGGTCTGCCCCTGACTGCGGCCATGGCCGCGCTCAAGCGCCTGGCAGGGGCCGAGGGCGACCACGCCAACAGGAAGAAGGCCATGTTTTACCAGGAGTTCATGCACAACGTGGAGCAGAACGGGCGGATCCAGGAGATGGGCTTCATGTGCCACTACTTCCTGGCCATGCACGACCCGCTCCTGCCTCTGGAATACGGGCCGCTGGGCCTGAAGCTTCTGGCCAAGGGCAAGCTGCACCTGGGCAACAGCGCCCAGCGCGGCAGGCTTGGCCCGCTGTTCGCCAAGGTCCGGAGCATGGAGGCCGCATCATGAAGTACGCATACTACCCCGGCTGTTCCCTCCAGGCCAGCGCCGAAGAGTACGACGTCTCCAGCCGCGAGGCGTTGAGGCAGCTCGGCGTGGAACTGGCCGAGATTCCGGACTGGACCTGCTGCGGCGCAAGCGCAGCCGAACCCGTGAGCCGCCTGCTGACCGTGGCCCTGCCCGCGCGCAACCTGGCCCTGGCCGAACGCGAGGCCGCAGGCCTGGACATGCTCGTGCCGTGCAGCGCCTGCTACCTGAACCACCTGCGCGTGGCCCGGGAGTGCGCCGCAGACCGCAGCCTGTCCGGCCGGATCAACGAGGCCCTGGGGGCCGAGGGGCTGCGCTATTCGGGCAAGGTCCGGGTCCGGCACCTGCTGGATGTCCTGGCCAATGACCTCGGGCCAGAGGCCGTGGCGGCCCAGGTCAGCCACCGCCTGGAAGGGCTGGTCGTGGCCCCGTACTACGGTTGCCAGGCTCTGCGCCCCTACGCCCTGTTCGACGACCCCGAGCATCCCCGGTCCATGACCCCGCTCATAAGCGCCCTGGGCGCCGAGGTGTTCGACTGGGACATGGGCGGCCGCTGCTGCGGGGCCTCGCTCATGGCCACCCGGCGGGACGTGGCGCTGGTCTCCGTGGCCGCCATCCTGGATGCCGCAGCCGGGGCCGACGTCATCGTCACGGTCTGCCCCATGTGCCAGATGAACCTGGAGGCCTATCAAAGCCAGGCCTCCAAGGTCGGAGGCAACGGGCGACCAATCTCGGTTCTGTATCTGCCTCAGCTTCTGGGGCTGGCCTTCGGGCTGACGGATGATCAAGTGCTTTTGGACAAGAACCTGGCGGTGACTGACGCGTTTAAGGGCAAGCTTCGTGCTTGCGAAACCGCCAGGGTTTGACGGGCAAGGAAAATTCAACCGGAGGGTAGGCACATGTTCAAGGACATTCTCCTGGCCATCACACCGTCGGAATTGTGCGACTGCGCTGCCGAGGCGGCCTTCCACTTTGCGCAGCGCTTCGAGTCCCGCCTGGTCATCGTGCATGTCTGCGGCCTGGCCCAGGGTTGGGGCGAAATGGAATTCCTCGAATCCTCAGGGGAGGTCGCCAAGATCAAGACCTCGGTGGAGGAATACTACAAGGACAAGCTCCGGGGCCTCAGCAACTACGAGGTCAAGGTCGTGCCCGGCGTGCCTCATGTCGAGGTCCTGCGCATCGCCCGCAAGATGAATGCGGACCTCGTGGTCATGGGGCCGCATACCAAGGAGTATGCCGAGCAGCGCTCGCGCTCGTGGGGCATGACCGGCAGCACGCTGGAGCAGGTCAGCCAGAAGGCCGCCTGCCCGGTGATGATCGTGGCCAAGTCCACCCCTTACGGCGAGCACAACTTCCTGAACATCGTGGCGGCCACGGACTTCTCCGATCAGGCGGACTGCGCGGTGCACTACGGCGGGCAGATCGCCCGGCACTACAAGGCCGGGCTCACGGTGTTCCACTGCGTGGACTTGAGCGGCGAAACAGGGCGCGTGTCCCTGGGGCATGACGAGGTCAAGCGCTCCATCGCCGAGTCCAAGGCCCGCCTGGAGGAGCGCTACGGCGACAAGCTGCGGGGCATCAAGAACAGCACCTTCGAGTCCTGGGAAGGAATGCCGGCCATGGAGATCTTGAAGCTCGCCCGGATGCGCGAGGCCAATCTTATCCTCGTGGCCCACCACACCCGGGAGCGGGACCCGGAAAAGGCCTTCCTGGGCTCCACCGTGGTCCAGGTGGCGCTGAACTCCCCCTGCCCGACCATCAGCGTGAACCGGCACTTCGACCTGCGCTGCGGCCTGATGTACGATCAGACCGGCGCGGCGGTCGAAACTTCGCACAAGGCCGCCGCCGGAGCCGGAGGGTGACATCATGTCCGAGCTGACCAGGGTTTTGGTGGTGGACGACGAAAAGCGCTACGCCGACAACCTGGCGAAGCTTCTGGGGTTGAACGGCCTTTTCGCCCATACAGTATACAGCGGCGAAGAGGCCTTGGAAGAACTCCAGAAGAATGCTTACGATGTCGTGCTCCTGGACATGCGGATGCCAGGCTTCACCGGCACGGCCACCCTGGAGCGCCTGCGCGCAGCCGGGGTGAAGGCCCAGGTCATCGTGGTCACCGGACATGCCTCGGTCGATGATGCAGCGGAGCTCATACGCCTCGGAGCCTTCGACTACATTCTCAAGCCCTGCAAGACCGAGAAGATTCTGGACCTGATCGACAGGGCGCACAGGAAGAAGCTGGAGGAAGAGCGCGTCGGCTAGCCCGTGAGGCCGACGCTCCTTCAAGGGGGACGCCATGGAGACCGTGAGCACACTGAGCAGGATGGAGCCCGTGATTCCCGCGAGCCTGACGGATGAGATCCGCCTGCACTTGGCCAAATTCGATTTCAGCGCCTGCATGGCCTGCGGGGCGTGCAGCAGCGGCTGTCCCACCACCAACGCACCGGACAACGAGGGCTGGAGCATCCGCAAGGTCCTGCGCATGCTGGCCTACGGCATGGTGGACGAGGTGGTGAACTCCAACTTCCCCTGGCTCTGCACCGGCTGCGGCCGCTGCGCCTATGGCTGCCCCATGGGCATCGACATCGTGCCGATCATCCTGCACATGAAGCACCTGCGCGCCCGGGACAAAATCCCCGGCACCCTGCACAAGGGGTTTTTGAACAACCTGAACAGCGGCAACAATCTGGCCATCTCCCGCGATGACTATCTGCAGGGCATGGCCGAACTGGGCCAGCAGCTGGCCGACGAGGACTGCCCGGGCTTTTACGTTCCCGTGGACCGCAAGAATGCCGACATCCTGTTTTTCCCCAACTCCAAGGAGGTCTTCGGCGACTTCGAGGACCAGTTCTGGTGGTGGAAGATCTTCTACGCCGCGCACGAGAACTGGACCGTGCCCTCCGAGGGCTGGGAGGCCGTGGACTGGGCCCTGTTCACCGGCAACTACGACGGCATCCGCGCCCTGGCCGAGCGCAAGATCGAATACGTCAAGGCTCATGGCATCAAGCGCATGATCATGCCGGACTGCGGCGGCGGGTCCTACGGCTGCCGCACGGGCATGAAGTCCTGCATCGAGCTGAACAAGGAGAACCGCGTCAACTTCATCTATCTCTACGAATACCTCCAGGAACTCATCCTGCAGGGCCGCATCCGGCTGGACAAGAGCGTGCATGCGGGCAAGCTCTTCACCTGGCACGACTCCTGTAAGCATGGCCGCGAACTCCTGAAGCACTACGGCCAGGCCTTCTTCGACGAGCCGCGCTTCATCCTCTCCCAGTGCGTGGACAACTTCGTGGAGATGACCCCCACCCGGGAAGCCAACTACTGCTGCGGCGCAGGCGGCGGCAACTGGCCCATGCCCTTCGAGAAGCAGTCGGCCTTCCACGGCCGCTACAAGGCGGACCAGATCCGGCGCAGCGGTGCGGACGTGGTGGTGGTGGGCTGCTCCAACTGCCGCGACCAGATCATGAAGCGCCTGCCCAAGTACTACAAGGACCTCAAGTATGAGGTGAAATACCTCTGGCAGGTGGTGGCCGAGGCGCTCATCATCGAGCCCTGGGCTGACGACGAGGTCGCGCGGGCCACGGAACTTGCCAGCGCCCAGTGGGAGGCCTTCGGCATCTCGACCGAGGGAGAACTGTGAGTCTGGCTTGAGCCTGGTGTCGCGTCCTCGAATTCAGTCTACACTCACGCCGTCAGCGGTTTCCCTGTGTACGTCCACTTGAAAGGCTTGGCCCAGAGTTCATTGTAGCTCTTGATGTAATCCATGATTTGGCCGACGAGCTGCTGCTTCGAGCGCCAGACGCCATCCTTGAGAACATCACGAGCGAAGATGTTGAACCAGATTTCCACCTGATTCAGCCAGGACGAGTAGGTCGGCGTGAAGTGCAGCGTCATGCGCCGCTTGCTTCCAAGCCAGTCCATGACCTTCTGGTGCTTATGGACCGCCAGGTTGTCTACGATGACGTGCAGGTGCTTTCCTGGGAACTTCCGGTAGAGAAGCTTTAGGAATTTCAGAAATTCTTCATGGTTCGAGCTCTCGCCGCAGCGTCCTTCGACAGTGCCCGCATGGACGGCGAGCGCGGCCAAGAGACAGGTTGTCCCGTTGCGCTTGTAAGTGGCGGTGAGCCGCTTAGGGGCGCCGGGCCGCATGGGCAGGAGCGGCAACGTGTTCCCGTGGACCGAGGACATGTACGAGAAGACCGCCTACGCCCACCACGCCCGGAACAATCCCCTGCACACCGCAGGCTGGGGCCGCGTGGCGGCTATTGGGGAGGGGTCGTGTCCTGCGCGCGCTGCTCGTTCCGCTGCTGCATGTCCGACCGTTGCAAGGCAGCCAGCACGGGGCTGCGCCTGGTGCGGGTGCCCTGATCGCGTTGCCGTGTCTGGGCCGGGTCAGGGCTGGGGCCGCGCCTTCTGCCAGTTGAAGAAGACCTGCACATAGCGGCCAGTCACCGCATCGGCCACGCTGAAGCGCGGGAAGTCCTCGGGCAGGAACTGGCCGGTCAGGGCGTGGTATATCTCGCGTGAGGCCTTGGCCAGCGCGGGCGCAAGCTCCGCCTCCAGCCGCCCGGCCTCGGCCTGAGATAGGTCGCCGATGCGGCAGCGCAGGGGCCGGGATTCGAAGGCCTTGCAGGCCCCATCCTGCAGCAGCGGACAGCCTCCGCCAGCGTCTGCCGCGCGCTCGATGGCCGCCTGCCTGTCGGCCCTGGAGAGGCTGGCATTGAGCGACGCGTTCACGTGCACGGCCTCCACCAGCGGCATGTCAAAAATCTCCTGGCAGCAACGCGCGTGGTCCCGTCCGCAGCGTTTCAGAGGAACAGGCCTTGAGGCGCAGGCGTCCTCGACAGCGCGCACGAGTCTTCGATAGTCGGCATAGAACGGCTCCAGGTTCAAAAAGCTTTTGTGCTCCAATGAGGGAGGGCGCACGGTGAGCGGCACGGCCCCCTTGCCGTAGCGCCGCACCATGCGCCACTGCCGGAAGTTGGCTGGCTGGGAGCGCAGGGGGCGCAAGCGGAGCCAGGCCCGGCGGTGCCCCAGCCCCCGGCGCAGGAAGTAGGCGTTGAGCACCGTGCCCGTGCGGCCGATGCCGTGGCGGCAGTGGATGAACACCTTCTTGCCCAGGTAGATGGCCTCGTCCAGCCAGTCCAGGGCCTTCTCCAATTCCGCCAGGTCCGGGGCCTGTTCGTCCTCGATGGGCAGATGGTAGACCTCGAAGCCGTGCCCGGTCTCAATGTTGTGCAGGTCCGTGAACTCCGCGCAAAGGTTCAGGATGCCCCGCACCCCCTGGCCGCGCAGAAAATCCAGCGCGTCATAGGACATGGGCGCAGGCCCCACGGCCAGGTGGTCCGTGATCCAGGTCATGGGGTGCCGCTGTTCTTCCACGCTCATGCGCGCCTCCGGCTGCTCACGTATCACCTGCGCAGGCGGACAGAAAGTCTCCGGCAAGGCGCTCGGCCTGGGCCTCACAGGTCAGTCCCAGGTCCAGCCGCTGCGTGCGCACGAGCAGACGGCCCAGCATGACCAGGGCGCGCCGCACGGCCCCCTCCTCGGCGCGGGGCAGGCGGGCGTCGAGCATGTCGCCCCGGACCCGCACCGTGAACCCGCACCCCGTGAGCACCCTGGCGATGAACACGATGCGCAGCCGCCGCTGCTCCGGCAGCCCGCCGCCGCCCTTGAAGCGGAAGCCGATGTAGTTGGCCTCGGCCCGCTCGCCGCAGAGGCTGTCCAGCACGGCGAAGTGGTAGCCGAAGCGCACCAGCAGGTGCAGGTAGTCTGCGGACAGGAGCGCGTAGCTGGCCAGCAGGCGCGAGTCCTTGCGGAAGATGCCGGCGCTGATGCGGTCGAATTCCTGCCAGTCGCAGGAAAACCCTGTATCCTGCCAGACCTCGCCGGAGTTGGCCAGCCCCTGCCACAGGGCCTGCATGGGGACGCTGGCGATCTGCTCCGGCAAGACGCTGCCCGCGTGGCTGGGTCCGCCCTCGGCCCCGTATTTGGCCGTAGACCCAGCCGGGGGCGCAAACCCGCCGCCCAGGTCCAGCAGGTAGAGCGCCAGGGGCAGGCCCGAGCGCAGTCTTTTGGCCTTGCCCAGGCCCCGCCCCGGCCTGTCGGCTTCCGTGTCCTGCCCGGCAAGGCCGACCATCTCGGCCACGGCGTTTTCGTGGCAGAAGCGCACCAGGTCGTGCAGAGAGGCGCAGCCTTCGGGCGCGAAATCCGGTGCCTCGGGGTCCGTGAGCCTGAGATGGCAAGTCTGCCGGGCCAGGTCCGCGAAGCGCTCCGCCAGACGTTTGCGTTCCTCGTCTTGCCGCCGTTTGGGGCCTTCCTGCAAGGTTTCCGCGCATCCGGCGAGAATCAGGCCCATGCCCCCGTCCACGGTGACGAGCAGGCCCTCAGGCAGGCGCGCGTGCGCATCCGCAAGCCCGGAGACCACGGGCAGCCCGGCCTCCCGCGCCACGGAAGCGAAGTGGCTGGCCCGGCTGCCGGACTTGGCCACCACCGCAGCCACCCTGTCGACGCACCGGGCCAGGGGCGGGGTCAGGCTGTCCACCGCCAGCACGCACCCGGCGGGAATCCGGGCCAAGTCCGCGCCCGCATCCAGGTGGAAAACCTGGCCACAGCCGATGCCCGGAGCGACGAGGCTCAGGTCCACGGCCAGGACTTGCGCGCCCGATCCACCCGACCCGTCCGGCTGGACCACCTCCTGGCCGGGCTGGGGTTCCGGCGACGGGCTGTGTGTTCGGGATTGCAGGACAAATAGCCGACCATCGCCGTCCACGGCCCACTCCACCTCCTGCGGCCTGCCGAACACCGACTCCAGCACCAGGCCGGTCAGCACGAGTTCCGACAAGGTGGCCGGACCGAGTTCCACGCCCGCGTCGCCGGACACGTCCAGAATTTCCGCAGGAACACGGCGGGGCAGGCGCACCACATGGGGCTCGGCCTGGCCCGACACCAGGGCATCGCCCAGGCCGGGCAGGGCGAAGACGGACATGCACTTCCCGGTCCCGTCCGGGCGGCTGTCGCTGGTGTGCAGCACCCCCGCCGCGAGGGCATCAATCATGGGCAGCAGCAACACGGCCATGGGCGCGCAGTGGTCGGGCAGGCCGCAGCGCACGCGGTAGGTCACGGCCCTGGGGCGGTACTTGGCGGCCACAACGCGGCGGTAGGCGTCCACGATGTCTCCTGGCGGCACATTCAGCTCGCTGGCATACTGCCCGGCGAAGGACAGCTCCCCATCCTCTGCCACGGCTGAACTGCGCACGGCCAGGAGCGCCCCGCCAAGTTCCGGGCTGGCCGCAGCCTCGCGCAGGGCCTGGGCCAGTTCGTCCGGCACCGCGGTCCCCAGCACCAGGGCGCGCATCCCGGCGCACAGCAGGCCGAGGCGCTCCGGCCGCGAGAGGTCCACCTGGCGCAGCAGGCGTTCCAGGCGGGAGCGCAACTTGCCGGAGGCCATGAACAGCCGGAAGGCCCCGGTGCTGACGACCAGGCCCGGCGGCACGGACAGCCCGGCCCGCTGCGCGGCGGCCAGATTGGCCGCCTTGCCCCCGGCCAGCTCCGGCCTGCCCAGGGCCTGTTCCAAGGGGAGCACGAGGGGCGGCCCAGGGTGCTGCATGGAGGGCGGTACGCGGGAACGGTCGCTGACGGGTGGCGGCGGGAGCTGCTGCGCCAGCCCGGCCAGGATTCTCGCCAGCGCCTCTGGCAGGCCGGGATAGCCGCCCGGACGCATGGCCAGGAGGCGCGCCACCACCTCGCCCACGGCCTCGGACAATCGGCTGCAGAGCCAGTGTGTCCGGGCCGGATCGACCTGACGCACTCCGGCGAAGATCTCCTCCAGTTCCGCCACCAGGAGCAGGCTCTGCTCATCCGCCGCGAGCAGGGCCTTGAAGGCCTCGTAGCGGCCGCGCAGGCGCTCCGCCGGGGCGAAGAGCTTTTGCCCCCAGCGTGCGAGCGTCTGCGAAATAGAGCCCATGCGCGCCCCCTCAGGCCTGGAGCACCGCCGCCACAGTGGACTCCAGCTCGCCCTTGTCGATGGGCTTGACGCAGTAGGCGTTGGCCCCCAGTTCCAGGGCTTGCTTGGCCGTCTCCAGGGTCGGGTAGCCGGTGAGCATGATGGCCTTGGTGCGCGGCGAGGTTTTCTTCATCTCCTCCAGAACCTCGACTCCGGTCATCTTGAGCAGCTTGATGTCCAGGATGGCCAGGTCCACCGGGTTCTGGCGCACGAAATCGATGGCCTGCTGCTCCTCGGTGAAGGCCTCCACCACGTGGCCCTGGCGGGACAGGATGCGCTTGATCATGATGGCCGCGTCGGCGACGTCG
>CAZXZF010000012.1:0-24312 GCA_964645095.1 uncultured Desulfocurvus sp.
TGGAGGCGTCGCTGCGCGGGGCCGCCCTCTGGGACGAGGTCAAGGACCGCCTGGAGTCCTCGGCGCTCGGCCTGTCCGGCGGGCAGCAGCAGCGGCTGTGCATCGCCCGCGCGCTCGCTGTCCGGCCGGAAGTCCTGCTCATGGACGAGCCCGCCAGCGCGCTGGACCCCATCGCCACCCAGAAGATCGAGGACCTGATCCACGAACTCAAGCGTGAGCTGACCATCATCATCGTCACCCACAGCATGCAGCAGGCGGCCCGCGTGTCCAACCGCACGGCCTTCTTCTACCTGGGCAAGCTCATCGAGGAGGGCGACACGCGGACCATCTTCACGCACCCGCAGAGCAAGCAGACAGAAGACTACATCACCGGCCGCTTCGGCTAGGGGGGACAAGACCATGCAGCAGCGCGTCCATTTCACCAAGAAGCTCGAAGACCTGCGCATGCAGCTCCTGCGCATGTGCGCCCTGACCGAACAGGCCGTGCGCGACGCCACCCGCGCGTACCTGGAGAACGACACCGACCTGGCCGAGAGCGTGGTCATGAACGACGCGGCCATCAACGACATGGAAGACGCCATCGACGCCTTCAACCTGGAGCTGCTGGCCCTGGACCAGCCCATGGCCTGCGACCTGCGTTTCATCATCGGGGCCATGCGCCTCACGGTGAACCTGGAGCGCATCGGCGACGAGTGCGTGAACCTGGCCCACCGCACCCTGTTTCTGTCCACCCGGCCGCCGCTGCCCGCCAATGCGCGCATGGAGCGGCTCTGCGCCCACGTGCAGGAAATGCTGGCCAAGGCCATCCGCGCCTTCATGGACGAGGACACGGCCCTGGCCGGGGAACTCTGCGCCATGGACCACACCACCGACGAGCTGTCCCTCAAGGTGCTCAAGGAGGTCATCAACACCATGGTTGACGAGACGCGCATCGTGGAGCGCGGCGTGCACGTCATCATGGCCTCGCGGCACCTGGAGCGCATCGGGGATCTGGCCACCAACCTGGCCGAGGCCGTGATCTTCATCAAGGAAGGCCAGAACGTGAAGCACAGGTGCAAGGGGTAAGGCGGGAAGAGCCTCCGGCGGCCAGGGGGCCTTAAGGCCCCCTGGGACCCCCCATTGCGCTGAAGGGCTGCGGCCGGGCATTGCTCGACCGCAGCCCTTCAGCTTGATGAGGCTTTTCGGAACCCTGCAACGCAATGCGCTATTTGAATAACCTTAAAAAGCGAAGGGGGTTGTCCGGCGTCTTCGCCGGGCAACCCCCTTCGCGCATGGGGGATTCCAAAGGGCCTCAGGCCCTTTGGCCGCCGGAGGCTCTTCTCTTAAAACATCCCGTAGAGCATCTTGCTGCCCATGACCAGGAGCAGGCAGGCGAAGATCTTCTTGAGCTTGCCCACGGGCAGGCTGTGCGCCAGCTTTGCGCCCAGCGGCGCGGTGAGGATGCTGGTGGCGGCCACGCCGACGAGGGCCGGGAGGTAGATGAACCCGGCGTAGCCCTCGCTGAGTCCGGGCAGGGCGGCGGACAGGCCGTTGACGAAGTATCCGGCAGCCCCGGCCACGGCGATGGGGAAGCCGATGGCTGCCGAGGTGCCGATGCAGGTGTGCAGGGCCACGTTGCACCAGGTCAGGAAGGGCACGCTCATGGTGCCGCCGCCGATGCCCACCAGCGCCGACACGCCGCCGATGACGCTGCCCGCGCCGAACATGCCGAGGCTTCCCGGCGCCTGGCGCGAGGCCTTGGGCTTGATGTTCAGGAGCATCTGTGCGGCCACGTAGAACAAAAAGACCACGAAGAAGCCGGTCAGAAAGCGCGTGGACAGAAGCGCCGCCACCTTGGAGCCCAGGAAGGTGCCGATGAGGATGCCCGGGGTGATGGCGCGGACGATGGCCCAGACCACGGCCCCGTGCTGGTGGTGCGCGCGCAAGGAGGACACCGAGGTGAACATGATGCTGGCCAGCGAGGTGCCCAGGGCCAGGTGCTGGATGTAGGCTGCGGGCTGGCCCTGGAGGGTGAAGGCGAAGTTGAGCATGGGCACGATGACCAGCCCGCCGCCCACGCCGAGGAGTCCGGCCAGGACTCCGGCGAAAGCGCCGGTGCCGATGTAGAGCAGCCAGGCGAAGAGTGCTGTTTCCATTGGGGGGACCTCCGGGGGGGGCGGCGGCGCGCAGTTTCGGGGCGCGCGCGCCGCGTTGGTGCAACCGGGCCTGTCTACGCCTGGCCGGGACGGGTGTAAAGGCGGGGCAATCGTCTGTGGGCCGGAGGGCAGGGCGTGCGCATTGCCTCCCCTGCCGCGAACTGCTAGGGCTTGCGCATCATGTGCGGCATTTCCGGCATCCTCGACGCCACAGGCGCGCTCACCCCGGCGGAACTGGCCGAGGCAGCGGCGCGCATGGCCGAACCCCTGGCCCATCGCGGCCCGGACGACTCCGGCCTGTGGGCCGATCCGGCCGGGCATCTGGCCCTCTCCCACCGCCGCCTGTCCATCCTCGACCTCTCGCCCCAGGGCCGCCAGCCCATGCTCAGCCACTGCGGCCGCTACGTTTTGTGCTACAACGGCGAGATATACAACCACGCCGACCTGCGCGCCCAGGTCGAGGCCGCCAGGGTCTACTCCGGCCGCCCGGCCATCGTCTGGCGCGGGCATTCGGACTCGGAGATTTTGCTTGAGGCCCTGGCCCTGTGGGGCGCGGAGGAGGGCCTGAAGCGCACGGTGGGCATGTTCGCCCTGGCCCTGTGGGACCTGCGCGAGCGCACGCTGCTGCTGGCCCGCGACCGCCTGGGTGAGAAGCCCCTGTACTACGCCCTGGACCCGCAGCAGGGGGGCCGTTTTCTGTTCGCCTCGGAGCTGCCGGGGCTCCAGGCCGCGCCGGGCTTCACGGCCCGGGTGGACCGCGCGGCCCTGGCCCTGTACCTGCGGCTGTCCTGCGTGCCCGCCCCGCACTCCATCCTTGCGGGCGTGCGCAAGCTCCCGGCAGGCCACCTCCTCAGCCTGCGCCTGTCGGACCTCACGGGAGGGGAACTGCCCGCGCCCCGGCCCTGGTGGTCGCTCACGGGCGCGGTGGAGGCCGGGCTGGCTTCGCCCTTTGCCGGTTCCGAGGCCGAGGCCCAGGACACGCTCCTCGGCCTGCTGCGCCAGAGCGTGCGCGGCCAGATGGTGGCTGATGTGCCCCTGGGCGCGCTGTTGTCCGGCGGCATCGACTCCTCCCTCGTCACCGCGCTCATGGCCGAGCTGGCCCCCCTTGGTTCGCCCAGGGTGCGCACCTTCACCATCGGCTACAGCGACGCGGCCTACGACGAGTCGGCCCAGGCCGAGGCCGTGGCCCGGCGCCTGGGCACGGAGCACACCACCCTCGTGGCCGGGCCCAAGGACGCCCTGGCCCTGGTGCCGAAGCTGGCCCAGATCGCGGGCGAGCCCTTTGCCGATGCCTCGCTGCTGCCCACGCGGCTGGTGGCCGAGCTCACGCGCCGCCACGTCACGGTCTGCCTGTCCGGCGACGGCGGGGATGAGCTTTTCGCCGGGTACAACCGCCACGTCCACGCGCCGCAGCTCTGGGCGCGCCTGTCCGGGCTGCCGGTGGGCCTGCGCGGCATGGCCGCCGGGCTCATGCAGGGCGTGCCGCCCAGGGCCTGGGACCGGATCTTCGCGGCCCTGGCGTTCCTGTTGCCAGCCCTGGCCAAGCAGCGCCTGCCGGGGGAGAAGCTGCACAAGCTGGCCCAGGCCCTGCCCGCGCGGGTGCCCCCGGCCTTTTACGCGGCCCTTGTCTCGGCCTGGCCCGATCCCGGCCTGCTGGTGCCCGGCGCGAGCGAGGCCCCCTGGGCCTTGCGCCAGCCAGGGAGCTGGCCCAGAGCAAGCCTCTGCCCCCAGGGCTCCACGGCCTGGATGCAGTACCTGGACGCGGCCTGGTACCTGCCCGGCGACATCCTGACCAAGGTCGACCGCGCCACCATGAGCGTGGGCCTGGAGTCGCGCGCGCCGTACCTGGACCACCGCGTGGCCGAGTTCGCCTGGAGCCTGCCGGCGCACATGCGCGTGCGCTCGGGCCAGGGCAAGCAGGCCCTGCGCGGGCTGCTCACGCGCTATCTGCCCCCGGAACTGTGGGAGCGGCCCAAGATGGGCTTCGGCGTGCCGCTCTGCGCCTGGCTGCGCGGGGAGCTCAAGGACTGGGCGCAGGCGCTCATCGACCCCGCCAGGCTGCGGCGGGAGGGGCACCTGGAGCCCGGGCCCGTGGCGAGAGCCTGGGCCGAGCACCAGTCCGGCCGCTTCAACCGCCAGTACCGGCTCTGGCCCGTGCTGATGTTCCAATCATGGCTGGAAAACGCCGGGATTTCAGGATAGAAGGCCCCATGCGCATCGTCATCATCGCCGGATATGCCCCGTCCCTCGTGAATTTTCGCGGGCCGCTCCTGCGCACCCTGGTGGCGCGCGGCCACAAGGTCATGGCCCTGGCCCCGCCAGACGAGAACAACGAGCCTGGAGCGCCCGACACGGCCAGCGCCCTGCGCGCCATGGGCGTGGAGCTTTTGCGCTTCCCCATGCAGCGCGGCGGGGTGGACCCGTGCCAGGACCTGCGCACGCTCCTGGCCCTGCGCCGGGAGCTCCTGCTGCTCCGGCCGGACCTTGTCCTGTCCTACACCATCAAGCCGGTGATCTACGGTTCCCTTGCCGCACGCTGGGCCAAGGTGCCCTTGGCGGCCTCGCTGGTCACGGGCCTGGGCTACGCCTTTGGCGGGCTTGAGGACGCCAAGGACTCCGGCGCGCAGAAGTGGACCGGGCGGCGTCTTCTGTCCGAGCTGGTGGTGCGCCTGTACCGCAAGGCCCTGGAGAACAACCGGGTGGTCATCTTCCAGAACCCGGACGACCGCGACCTTTTCGCCGACCTCAAGGTAACCGGCCCAGGCCAGCGCGTGGCCGTGGTGGCCGGGTCCGGCGTGGACCTCGCGCATTTCGCCCCGGCCTCGCCTGTTCTGGCGCATCCAAAGACCGGCGCGCCCATTTTCCTGTGCGTGGCCCGGCTTCTCTGGGCCAAGGGCGTGGGCGTGTACGTCGAGGCCTGCCGCCTGCTCAAGCAGCGCCACCCCCAGGCCATCTGCCGCCTGCTCGGGCCTCTGGACAACGGTCCGGACGGCGTGCCCGGGGAGATGGTGCGCCGCTGGCGCGAGGAGCGCGTGGTGGAGGTGCTTGATCCGGTGCAGGATGTGCGTCCGCATCTGGCCGCCGCCAGCGTCTTTGTTTTGCCCACCCACTACCGCGAGGGCACCCCGCGCTCCATCCTGGAGGCGCTCAGCATGGCCCGCCCGGTGATCACCACGGACATGCCCGGCTGCCGCCAGACCGTGGAGGAGGGCGTCACCGGGTTTCTGGTCCCGCCCTTCGAGCCTGGCGCGCTCATGCGGGCCATGGCCCGGTTCATCGAGGAGCCGGAGCTCATCACCCAGATGGGTGTGGCGGGCCGACGCCTGGCCGAGGAGAAGTTTGACGCCGATCTCGTGGTGCGGGACATGCTCGCGGCCCTGGACCTGGGCACGGGGCCGACCCCCGGCACAGAAGCGGCGGACGAGGACTCCGGGGAGGTCCGGTGACGGCCAAGCGCCTGCTGGACCTGGCGCTGGCCCTGCCTGGGTTTGTGCTGCTCTCGCCCGTGCTTGTGCTGACCGCCCTGGCCGTGCGCCTGGCCCTGGGTCCTGGCGTGTTCTTCCGCCAGCAGCGCCCCGGCCTGCACGGCAAGCCCTTCGTCATCCTGAAATTTCGCACCATGCGCGACGGCCCAGGCACGGACGCCGAGCGCCTGCCGGCCTTCGGGCGTTTTTTGCGCTCCACCTCGCTGGACGAGCTGCCGGAGCTGTGGAACGTGGTCCGGGGCGACATGAGCCTGGTCGGGCCCAGGCCGCTTCTGATGGCCTATCTGCCGCTCTACACGCGAGAGCAGGCCCGCCGCCACGAGGTCTTGCCCGGCATCACCGGCTGGGCGCAGATCAATGGCCGCAACGCCCTGACCTGGGAGCAGAAGTTCGCCCTGGACGTCTGGTACGTGGACAACCGCTCGCTGCTGCTCGACCTGACGATCCTGTGGCGAACGGTGGTGGCGGTGCTGCTGCGCCAGGGCATCAGCGCCATCGGCGATGTCAGCATGCCGGAATTTCAGGGCACGCCGCCCCATAAACGGGGCGAAGCCCCCCTGGATTGAACATCCGGGGCGCTTCTGGTACCCCTGCGGCAGCCAACGCATTTCCACCGTCTGTCGAGTGAAAGGAACACCTGATGTCTGAAAAGCCTCCTGTCCGCGCCAAGGAAAATTTCCTCGTCTTCGGCTCGCCCGCCCTGGAGCAGGCCGAGATAGACGAGGTGGTGGCCTGCCTGAAGAGCCGCTGGATCGGCACCGGCCCGCGCACGGCCCGGTTCGAGCGCGACTTCGCGGCCTACAAGGGCGTGCCCGGAGCCGCGGCCCTGCACTCCTGCACCGCGGCCCTGCACCTGGCGCTGGTGGCCCTGAACCTGAAGCCCGGCGACGAGGTCATCACCACGC
Organism: uncultured Desulfocurvus sp.; assembly: GCA_964645095.1. Lineage (GTDB taxonomy): Bacteria > Desulfobacterota > Desulfovibrionia > Desulfovibrionales > Desulfovibrionaceae > Humidesulfovibrio. The sequence goes on from CAZXZF010000012.1 coordinate 6,526, forward strand.
CGCTGACCTTCTGCGCCACGGTGAACGCCATCCTGCACGCCGGGGCCACCCCGGTGCTGGCCGATGTCGATCCCGCCACCATGAACATCGACCCGGCCAAGGTGCGCGAGAAGATAACAAAGCGCACCCGCGCGCTTTTGCCCGTGCACTTTGCCGGGCGGCCCTGCGACATGGACGCGCTCTCGGCCATCGCGGCCGAGTTTAATCTCGCGGTCATCGAGGACTGCGCCCACGCCATCGAGACCACGTATCATGGCCAGAAGGCGGGCACCCTGGGCGATTTCGGCTGCTTCAGCTTCTACGTCACCAAGAACATCATCACCGGCGAGGGCGGCATGGTCATCGCCAAACGCCCCGAGGACCTGGCGCGCATCAAGGTGCTGGGCCTGCACGGCATGAGCGCCGACGCCTGGAACCGCTTCGGCGACGAGGGCTACAAGCACTACCTGGTGGTCGAGGCCGGGTTCAAGTACAACATGATGGATTTGCAGGCGGCGCTGGGCATCCACCAGTTGCCGCGCGTGGACGCCTACCACGCCCGCCGCGAGGAGGTCTGGGCCGCCTACGATGCTGCCTTCGCAGACCTGCCCGAGGGCCAGCGCATCGGCCTGCCCGCGCCCCAGGAGCCGGACACCCTGCACGCCCGGCATCTCTATTCCGTCATGGTGGGCAAGGAGCACAGCGGCATCACCCGCGACGCCTTGCTCACGGCCATGACCAGGCAGGGCATCGGCGTGGGCGTGCACTATCTGTCCCTGCCGGAGCACCCGTATTATCAGCAGCAGCTGGGCTGGCGGCCGGAAGACTACCCCCACGCCATGCGCCTGGGACGCCAGACCGTGAGCCTGCCCATCTCGGCCCGGCTCTCCGACGTTGACGTGGCCGACGTCATCACCGCCGTACGCCGCGTGCTGGGCGTGGAGTAGAAGAGCAATATCGGGGCGCTGCCCCGAGCCCCGCCGGGAGTGATAGCCTCCGGCGGCCAAAGGGCCTGAGGCCCTTTGGAATCCCCGTTTGGCCGGGATTGTTGCGGCGGGGACCGCCGCAACAATCCCGGCGAGCAAATGAGGGGGTCCGGGGGGAATCATTCCCCCCGGCCGCCGGAGGCTGTCTGCTCCCGATGGGTTGCAGGGGCGGAGCCTCACCGGTTCGTTGACGCAAGAGTCCACAGAGCGGTAGAAGAAAGAAAGACAGACGGCGGACACCCGCTGGAGGGCGCGATGAAAATAATCGTCATGGGCGCAAGCGGACACGGCCAGGTCGTGGCGGACGTGCTCTTCCAGATGTGGACCAAGGGCCGGGAGATGGAGATCGTGGGCTTCCTCGACGATGACGCCGCGCTCACGGGCACCAAGGTCATGGGCCTGAACGTGCTGGGCAAGCTGGCCGACCTGCCCGCCATGCCGCACGACTGCGTCATCCTGGGCATCGGCGACAACGTCGTGCGCGCCCGGCTTTATGCCGAACTTAAAAGCGCGGGCAAGCGTTTCGCCACGGCCATCCACCCCACGGCGGTGCTGGCCCCGGACGTTGTGGTCAGCCCCGGCGCGGTGCTCTGCGCGGGCACAGTGATCAACACCGGCGGCCGCGTGCTGGAGAACGCCATCCTGAACACCTGCGCCAGCCTGGACCACCACAGCGTGCTGGAGGCCCATTCCCACGTGGCCCCCGGCGCGCATCTGGCCGGGAACGTCCGCGTGGGCGAGGGCGCGCTGATGGGCATCGGGTCCTGCGCCGTGCCCGGCGTGGTCATCGGCGCGTGGAGCGTGGTCGGGGCCGGGGCCGCTGTGACAACGGACGTGCCCGAGCGCGCCACCGTGGGCGGCGTGCCCGCAAAACCGTTGGCCTGAAGGCAAGGGACGGCATGAGCGCAACCCGCCATACACCCCCGAAGGGGCCGAAGGGGGCCCGCCTGTTCCTCTCGCCCCCGCATATGGGGGGGGACGAGGAGCGCCGCGTGGCCGAGGCTTTCCTGAGCAACTACATCGCGCCGCTGGGCCCGCAGGTGGACGCCTTTGAGGCGGCCTTTGCCGAGGTGACCGGCCTGCCGCACTGCCTGGCCGTGGCCAGCGGCACCGCGGCCATGCACCTGGCCCTGCACTGCCTGGGCGTTGGTCTGGATGATGGCCCGGGCGTTGTGGTCCTGGCCTCCACCCTGACCTTCATCGGCTCTGTCAGCCCGGCGCGCTTCCTGGGGGCCGAGGTGGTCTTCATCGACAGCGACCGCGCCACCTGGAACATGGACCCGGACCGCCTGCGCGAGGCGCTCATGGCGCTCACCTCCGAGGGCCGGCGCATCAAGGCCGTGATCCCCACCGACCTCTACGGCCAGTGCGCGGACTACCAGCGCCTGCTTGACATCTGCGCGCCCTTTGGCGTGCCGGTCATCGCCGACGCCGCCGAGGCCATGGGCGCGCGTTTTGGGCATGGCGACGACGCGGTTCATGCCGGGGCGTATCCGGGTTTGAAGGCGAGCATATTCTCCTTCAACGGCAACAAATTGATTACCACCTCCGGCGGCGGCATGCTGGCCTCGGAGGACGGCGAACTCATCGCCCATGCGCGCAAGCTCTCGCAGCAGGCGCGCGAACCGGCCCCGCACTACGAGCACAAGGAGATCGGCTACAACTACCGCCTGAGCAACATCCTGGCGGCCATCGGCCTGGGCCAGCTGGATGTGCTGGAGGCGCGGGTGGCGGGGCGCCGGCGCATCTTCCACTGGTACGAGCGGGCGCTTGCGGGCCTGCCGGGCCTCACCTTCATGCCCGAGGCCGCCTACGGCAAGTCCAACCGCTGGCTCACGGTGCTTCAGCTCGACCCGGCGGCCTTTGGCGCCACGCCCGAGGCCGTGCGCCTGGCCCTGGAGGCCGAGAACATCGAGGCCCGGCCCGTGTGGAAGCCCATGCACGCGCAGCCCGTGTTCGCAGGTTGCCGCGTATTCGGCGGCGCCGTGGCCGAGGAGCAGTTCGCGCGGGGCTTGTGCCTGCCGTCGGGCACGGCCATGACCGAGGACGACGTGGCGCGCGTGGCCGGGATCATCAAGGGCTTCCGGCACAAGGGGCGGGCGTAGATGCTCTGCAACCCGCGCAACCTGAATTTCTACCTCATGCTCGGGGCCGATGCCCTGTGCTTTGCCGCAGCCCTGACCGTCAGCTACCTGCTGCGCTTCGACTTCAACCTGTCCAATGCCTATGGCGTGCAGTTGATCGGCCTGCTCAAGTACGACCTGCCGCTCAAGCTCGGCGTGTTTCTGCTGCTTGGGCTGTACCGGGGCATGTGGCGCTACACCAGCCTGGTGGACTTCTGGAAGCTCGCCGAGGCCGTGGTGCTGGCCTCGGCGCTGTTCGTGGCCCTGGTGGCCTTCCGCTTCGGCTTCACCGGGTTCTCGCGCAGCGTGCTGGCCATGGACGCCGTGCTCTGCCTGATGCTCACGGCGGGCGTGCGCCTGACCATCCGCACCGTCTACGCCCGCACGGCGGCCTGGAACAGCGCGCGGACGCACCCGCAGCGCCCGGCCCGGCGCATCCTGGTCATTGGCGCGGGCAGCCTGGGCGAGCGCCTGGTGCGCGAGATCGCCACCTCCCCGCAGCTCAACTACGATGTGGTCGGCTTCCTGGACGACGACCCGGCCAAGCGCGGGCGCTCCCTGCACGACAGGGAGGTGCTGGGCACCGTGGACGACCTGGCCCGCGTGGCCGAAGACCGGGGGGTGGAGGAGCTGTGCATCGCCGTTTCCAGCGCCAGCGCGGCCCAGATGCGGCGCATCGTGGAGCTGTGCAAGGCATCAAAGCTGCCGCAACGCATCCTGCCCGCCACCAGCGAACTTCTGGACGGCAAGGTGGCCCTGACCCTGCGCCCGGTGGACTACCTGGACCTGCTCGGGCGCACAGAGGCGGCCCTGGACGAGGCGGGCATTGCCGCGACCATCACCGGGCGCGTGGTGCTGGTCACGGGCTGCGGCGGGTCCATCGGCTCGGAGCTCTGCCGCCAGGTGGTGCGCTTCAAGCCCGCCCGGCTCGTGCTGGTGGACCTAAGCGAATACAATCTTTACGCCATCGCCGGGGAGCTGTCCTCGGAGCTTTCCTTCGCGGACTACTGCTGCGTGCTCGGCAGCGTGGCCGATCTGCCGCTCATGCGCCGGGTCATGGCCGGGCACCGGCCTGCCCTGGTTCTGCACGCGGCGGCCTACAAGCACGTGCCCATGCTGGAGGAGAACCCCTGGTCCGCGGTGACCAACAACATCCTGGGCTCGCGCGCGGTGATGCAGGCGGCAACCGAGAGCGGCGTGGAGCGCTTTGTGCTCGTGTCCACGGACAAGGCCGTGCGGCCCACCAGCGTCATGGGCGCGAGCAAGCGCGTCACCGAGCGCCTCATGGCCTGTTTCGCGGGCAGCAAGACGCGGTTCATGGCCGTGCGCTTCGGCAACGTTGTGGGCTCGTCCGGCTCGGTGGTGCCCCTGTTCCGGCGGCAGATCGAGCGCGGCGGGCCGGTCACCGTGACCCACCCTTCAATGACCCGCTACTTCATGAGCATCTCCGAGGCCTGCCAGCTCATTCTGCAGGCCGGAGCCCTGAGCCGGGCCGGGAGCCGGGCCGGAAGCCAGGCCGGAAGCCAGGCTGGCCAGGGCGGAGAAATTTTCGTGCTGGACATGGGCCAGCCCGTGCGCATCGTGGACATGGCCCGCGACCTGATCCGGCTCTCGGGCAAGGAGCCCGGCGTGGACGTGGACATCGTGTTCACGGGGCTGCGGCCCGGCGAGAAGATTTTTGAGGAGCTTATAACCGAAGGCGAGGGTGTGGTGCGTACCGAGCACGAGAAGATCATGGTGCTTGGCGGCACCCTTGGGGCCGATCCGGCGGACCTGGCCTGCGTGCTGGATGACGCCCTGGCGGAGCTGGCCGCCGCGGCCCAGGCCCAGGACGGGGAGGCCATCCGCGCGCTGCTCCTGCGCCTTGTGCCCGAGTATGCCCAGCCCGAAGATGTTCAGCCGCAAGAGAGCGGGCCTGCCGGGCCGGGCGGTGGCCAGTGAAGCGCAGCCTGCTGCTTGTGGTCCAGGTGGGCATCCTGGCCGCCTGCGTGTTCTACGCCTTGAAGTACCTGGACGTGCCGCGCGTTTTGGCCGCCCTGGCCAAGGTGCCCGTGTGGAAGGTGTTCCTTGTGTTCCTGTTCCAGGCGTTCCTGGCCTGGGTGGCGACCCCGCTGCGCTTCTACTACCTGTGCCGTTTCGAGCCGCCGCTGGGGTCGGTTGTCCAGGCCATGGGCCTGGGCCAGTTCCTGAACCTGCTCCTGCCCGCCAAGCTGGGCGAGGCGGCCAAGCTGGCGCTTTTGCGGCGCGTGCTGCCCGACGGCCTGGCCGGGGCCACGGAGATTGTCTTCTGGGAGCGTTTTTTCGACCTGAACGCCCTGCTGACCCTGGCCCTGGTGTCCGGGGCGCTCATGGGCAGCACCACCCTGTCCGCGCCGCTGGGGCTGCTGGTGGCGGGCGTCTGGGGCGCGGTGTTCGCGCTGGAGTTCTGGTGGCCCCTGGTGGAGCGGCTCATGGGCCGGCTGCCCTGGCCCCGGCTCACCGCCTATTTCTCCGGGGTCGCCGCGGCCTTGCGCCACCGCCTGAGCCTGCGCTTCACCCTGTCCATGGCCGGGCTGACCCTGATCATCTGGGGGGGCGAGGTGCTGATGCAGGGGATCATGCTGAGCGTGGCCTTCGGCTTTGACCTGACCCCGGCGCAGATCCTCGTGGTGGCGGTGGTGGGCATGGCCGGACTGTCCGCCCCGGCCACGCCGGGCAGCATCGGCGTGTACGAGGCGGCCCTGGTGGCCTCGCTCACGGCCTTTGGCCAGCCCAAGGAGGAATCCCTGGCTGCGGCGCTGTTGATGCACGCCATCATGATCCTGCCGGTGCTGATGATCGGCCTGTGGGCCATGCTGAGCGTCGGCTTCCGCGCGGCCCTGCGCCTGGGCAAGACGGCGCCGGAGCAGTAGGCGGCAGAGGCCGCGCCGGGCTGCTCTCCGGATCGCGCGCAGCAGCGCCAGGGGCGCACACTCTGCCTTGCAACCATCCGTTCTGCGGCAGCCAGCGCTCAAAGCCATTTGGCGCCCGGTCGAGCTCGCCCAGCCGCACCAACCCGTAATTTTTCTTGCCCTAGTGCCGCACGGCGCAGATTCAATGGATGGCGTTGACCTCGCCCAGGGAAACGTCTTCAGCCAGGGGCCGTGCGCTGTCCGCGACCGTGTCGTCGCTATGCTTGGTTGTGCTGGCTTCAGCGCCTGGCGGCCTTCGGGCTTGTCCGCGCGATCAACCCTGCGCCGAGGGCCACTGCCCAGACGATCTGAAACGACTCCGCCAGGAACGTGTAGCGCCGCTCCATGCCCCCGAGGGGCAGGTACAGCGCGTAGCACAGGCACAGCTGCAAGGTCACCAGGGCGTAGAAGACGCCTTCCTTTTGGCCCGTCCTGCGGGCATGGACAAGGCCCAGGGCGGCCAGGCAGACGCAGAGCAGGGCGAACAGCGGCTGGGCGTCGTACAGCTTCCTGGCCATGAGCTTGGCGTAGTTGACCGGATGCGCCGCGGCCAGCCGCAGGGCCATGATCAGGGCCAGCCTGTCCCCCTTGGCCGTTGCCTCGATCCCGGAAGACGCAAGCCCGCTCTGCGCTGCGGAGGTGCACAGCGGGCGCACCGCGTTCGTGTAGATCCACGTCAGGCTGTTGGTGTAGTGGCAGGCGGTGGTGTCCCACTGGCGCCACGTCCGGCCATTGGCCTCGGCCAGGGCCAGGGCCTTGGTGAAGACTTCGCGCTCGGTGGGGTCGGCAAACAGGGCGGCGTCTTCCGGTGCGGCGATGTAGAGCAGGGTGGAGAGCATGTGCGCGCCGACCGGCGGCACGGCCTTGGCGTCGCCGGTCCAGGCCTGGCGCACGGCGCTCTGGAGCTGCAGCCCAAGGAGCAGGGCCAAGGCCAGCGCCCCGAACTGGAGCAGGTTTCGCCGGGAGCGCTCCCCAATCCACAGGCCAACCCGCCACAGGCCGTGGAACACCAGCAGGTACACCAGCTGCGGCCGGAGCATCCAGAGCAGCACGCACAGGACGCACAGGGCCAGGCCGCGGCCTGTGCGCGGCGCGTAGAAGTCGTCCAGCAGCAGCGCCCAGTAGATGATCAGGCCCGAGTAGGCCAGCGGCTCTGCCAGGATCTGGGACGAGAAGTACAGGCTGGGCAGGCTGAGCAGCGCAAAGAGCGCCTTGCGCCAGTTGGCGCCGAGCCCCAGCCGTGTGCCGACGCTTTGGGCGAAGAAGAGCGAGGCCGCGGCAATGCAAAGGCCCTGGATGCGGGCCGTCCAGACGAGGTGATCGCCGCCGAAGAGCGATTTGAAGGCGTCCAGGATGAGGGGGTAGACGACCCCCCGCTCCACGGAGTGCGTCATGTAGCCGGCCGAGTCCGGCTGGAGCACTGGCGGCAGGGAGACCAGGCCCAGCACGGCTCCGGCGCAGGCCAGCGCCAGCAGCAGCCCGGCCAGGCGCTCGATTCTCGGTGCCGTGGCGTCCATGCTCACAGTGGCCCCAACCGCACCAGCCCGTAGTTCTTCTTGCCCTTGCGCAGCACCGCGAAGGCGCCGTGCGTGGCGTTGACCTCGCCCAGGAAATCCTCTGCGCCGAGAGCGCGTGCGGCGTCCGTGACCTTGTCGCCGTTCAGGCTGATGGCCCCGGCCTGGATGTCCTTTCTGGCCTGGCCCTTGGACGGGCAAAGGCCCAGGTCCACTAAAAGCTGCGGCAGGTCGGGCAGGGCGGCGAAGGCGTAGTCCCTGGCCGGGGCGGCCTCCAGGGCCGCGTTCAGGGTGCTGTGATCGATTGAGCGCAGGTCGCCCTTGCCGAACAGGGCGTCTGTTGCGGCCAGCACCTTGGCCAGCTCCTCCTCGCCGTGGACCATGATCGTGACCGCCGCCGCCAGGGCCTTCTGGGCGGCGCGCTCCTGCGGGGCGCGGGCCAGCTCGGCCTCCAGCCCGGAAATCTCTTCCTGCGTGAGGAAGGTGAAGTACTTCAAAAACTTGATCACGTCCTGGTCTTCGGTGTTGATCCAGTACTGGTAGAAGGCGTAGGGGCTGGTGAGCGCCGTGCTCATGAAGATGGCGCCCTTTTCGCTCTTGCCGAACTTCTTGCCCGAGGCCGTGGTGATGAGCGGGAAGGTCAGCGCAAAGGCGTCGCCCGCCTGCTTCTTGCGGATGAGCTCCGTGCCTGCGGTGATGTTGCCCCACTGGTCGCCGCCGCCGATCTGCAGCCTGCAGCCGTGCTCGCGGCAGAGGTGGTAGAAATCATAACCCTGCAGGATCATGTAGCTGAACTCAGTAAAGGAGATGCCGGTCTCCTCGCGCTCGATGCGGCCCTTGACCGAGTCCTTGGCCAGCATCCAGTTGACGGTGAAGTGCTTGCCCACGTCGCGCAACAGCTCAATGGCGCTCATGTTCTTGACCCAGTCGTAGTTGTTCACCACCCAGGGCTTGGCCCCGGTGTTGCGCTCGAAGAACGCCTCCACCTGGGCGCGGATGCGCTCGGCACGGGCGTTCAGCGCGGCCTCGTCCGAGAGCTCGCGCTCCTTGTCCTTGCCCGAGGGGTCGCCGATGAGGCCCGTGGCCCCGCCGAGCAGGAAGATGGGCTTGTGCCCGGCGCGCTGCATGCGCACCAGGGCCAAGAGCGGCACGAGGTTGCCGATGTGCAGGCTCTCGGCCGTGGGGTCGAAGCCGCAGTACATGCTCTGGCCGGGGGTTTCGAGGTATTTGCGCAGGCCGGGCTCGTCGGAGACCTGATGCACCAGGCCGCGCCAGGAGAGTTCATCAAAAATGTTCACGGGCAAGCTCCTAGGAAACAGTGAAGCGCCAAGCCTGGATTGCCGCGGCCCGGCCGGTGCTGTCGTCGATGTCGAGGATGGCGCCGGTGAGCGCCACGGGGCCGTCAGCCACTTCAAACCGTTCCGGGGCCGCCGTCAAGAACTTCCGCAGGATGGGCTGGATGCTCATGCCCAGGCAGGAGTCCGTGGGCCCGCACATGCCGAGGTCGGACATGAAGGCCGTGCCGTTCTTCAAAAGGCGCGCGTCGGCCGTCTGCACGTGGGTGTGGGTGCCGAGGACAGCAGAAACACGCCCGTCGAGAAACCAGCCCAGGCCCGACTTCTCGCTGGTGGCCTCGGCGTGGAAGTCGATGAGGCGGATGAGCACGTCCGGGTGCTCTGCGTCCAGCTCGGCCAGCAGCGCGTCCGCCGCGCGGAAGGGGCAGTCGATGGCCTGCATGTATGTTCGGCCCATGAGGTTGATCAGCGCCACCGGCGGCAGGCCGGGCTTGCGCAGCACGGCGAGCCCGCGCCCGGGCAGGCCGGGGGGATAGTTGGCCGGGCGGATGAGCCGGGGCTCGCGCTGCATGTACGAGGGCATGTCGCGGTATTTCCAGATGTGGTTCCCGGAGCTTAAGGCGTCGAGCCCGGAGGCGAAGAGCTCGCCCGCGCCCTCGGCCGTGAGGCCAAGGCCCCCGGAGGCGTTCTCGGCGTTGGCCAGGACCAGGTCCAGGCCCTCGGCCTCGCGGATGCTTGGCAGGTGCTTCTTGACCGCGGCGCGGCCAGGCCGCCCAACGATGTCGCCCAGGTACAGGATGCGCATGGAGGGTGTTTACCCGCATGCGCGCGGCCAGACAAGTGTATTTGCGGGCTGGCGACCCGAGCAGATACGGCCTGGGCCGCTTGCGGGCACTGCGGCTTGATATCCTGGGAGAAACCTGTAGGTTGTTCTGAAATATGTCCTGCGCCGCTTGGGGGTATCTCCCGGGATTCTGCGGCACTTTTGGGGAGTCTCCGCATGAGTGACAAGCACAAGAGCAGCACCCTGGTGCTGGCGTTCAGCGCCCTGGGCGTGGTTTTCGGCGACCTGGGCACCAGCCCGCTCTACACCCTGCGCGTGTGCCTCACCGGCAATTCCGCCGTGGCCCCCACGCCGGACAATGTGCTCGGCCTGGTGTCGCTGATCTTCTGGTCGCTGACCCTGGTGGTCAGCGTCAAGTACGCCCTGTTCATCCTCCTGGCCGACGACGAGGGCGAGGGCGGCATCTTCGCCATGATGGCCCTGCTGCACAAGAAGCTTGGGCCCGGCATGGGCCGCAACCTGACCCTGCTCGGCTGCTTCGGCTCGGCCCTGCTCTACGGCGACGGGCTCATCACCCCGGTCATCTCCGTGCTCTCGGCGCTCGAAGGCCTGGAGGTGGCCACCAGCCAGGCCAAACCCCTGGTGGTGCCGCTGACCTGCGCGGTCTTGACCGGGTTGTTCATGATCCAGAGCCGGGGCACGGGCAAGATCGGGAAATATTTCGGCCCGGTGATCGTGGTCTGGTTCGCAGCCATCGCCATCCTGGGGCTCCGGGCCATCATGAGTGAGCCCGGCGTGCTGGCGGCGGTGAACCCGGCCTTTGCCGTGCGCTTCTTCCTGAACAACGGCTGGCACGGCTTCTTCGTGCTCGGCGCGGTGGTGCTCTGCATCACCGGGTGCGAGGCGCTCTACGCCGACATGGGCCACTTCGGGGCCAAGCCCATCCGCCTGGCCTGGTACGGCCTGGCCATGCCCGCGCTTTTGTGCAACTACTTCGGCCAGGCCGCGCTGATCATCAGCAACCCCCTCGCCATAAAGGACCCCTTCTACGCCCTGGTGCCGCAGCCGCTGCTCTACCCCATGGTGGCCCTGGCCACGGCGGCCACCATCATCGCGTCCCAGGCCATCATCTCCGGGGTCTTTTCCCTCACCCGCCAGGCCATGCACCTGGGCTACATGCCGCGCATGCGCATCCTGCACACCTCGGAAATGGCGGAAGGCCAGGTCTACATCCCGGTGATCAACTTCCTGATGCTGGCTGCGGCCCTGGCCCTGACCCTGGCCTTCCGGCAGTCGGAGAACCTGGCCGACGCCTACGGCATCGCGGTGACAGCGGACATGTCCATCACCAGCCTGTTCTTCTACATCACCACCCAGCGCATCTTCGAGTGGAAGATGTGGCGGGCCCTGCCCCTGGTGATCGGATTCTGGACGCTCGACATCACCTATTTCGGCTCATGCATGGTCAAGTTCTTGTCCGGCGGCTGGTTTCCGGTGCTCATCGCAGCCACCATCATGTTCCTCATGATCACCTGGCGCGACGGCTGGAAGGCGCTGGGGGTGCGCATCGGCGGGCTCAAGCTGCGCATGGACCAGTTCATGGAACGTGTCTACATCAAGAAGCCCCTGCGCATTCCGGGCACGGCGGTGTATCTGTCCACCTTCCGCAACGAGGCCCCGCCCATGCTGCAATACCTTATGACCCAGACCAACACCCTGCACGAGAAGGTGGTGGTCTTGTCGGTGTACACCAAGGACGTGCCCGTGGTGCCCGAGGACGAGCGGGTGGAGATCCGCAGCCTGGGCCAGGGCTTCCAGCGGGTCTTCGGCAATTTCGGGTTCATGGAGATGCCGGACATTCCGTTGCTGCTCGAGAAGGCCAGGGACAAGGGCCTGGACATCGACCCGGAGAACGTGAGCTACTTCCTGGGCCGCATCTCGCTGGTGCCTGCCAAGGGTGAACGCGTGCTCGACCCGGTGCGCCGCTTCCTCTTCGGCTTCATGCAGCGCAACGCCGTAAGCCCGGTGGTGTACTACAACATTCCGCCGGAGAAGGTGCTGGAGCTGGGCGTGCAGATGGATTTCTAGGCCGGGCGGCTGGCGGGCCAGCACAAAAAAGGCCGGGGGCAGTTAGCCTCCGGCCTTTCTTGTTGTGTATAAATGGCGGCTACGCCACCGCGCCGCCGCCGGGCTTGAGGGCGAAGCCCTTGGTGGTGCCGCCGGTGGTGCTGGGCGTGCCCGCGATGCGCGAGAGGTAGGCGTCGCCCAGGGTCTTGATGTGCCCGGCCACGTTGTCGAAGTGGTTGAAGTGGATCTGCTCCTCGTCGATGACGCTTTGGAACAGGTTCACGCTGATGTTGTCGCCATTTTCCCGGCAGGTTTGCAGGAACAGGTTGTAGGTGTCGATGGTGGCGTCCTCCACCCCGGCGTCGAAGACGAAAATCTTGCGCACGTCCTGGCCCTTGACGACCTTGCCCTCGCCCTGGGTCACGGGCTCGCCGCCCAGCTCCTTGATGCGTTCGGCGAACATCTCGGCGTGGCGCATCTCGTCGATGGCGATGAGCTTCATGTTGGCGGCCATCTCGCCGAAGTCCATGTTGTCCAGGTTGTAGTGCTGGTTCATGTACTGGGTGATGGCGTAGAGTTCCATGGCCCGGGCCTTGTTCAGCACGTCCAGGACCTTGGCCTTGCGTTTCTCCCTGCTTTCAACTGCCATGCGGCACCTCCGTCGGCGTTATTATTTTGCGCAAGCCCTGGCAGGGCTCTGCGCATGTAAACTCAATAGGAGAATACCCCGGCGAGCGCAAGGGATGAGCGGGGCAGGGGGGGGGTGGTTGGGCCAGCAGCGGGGAGGTTGCAATCTTGGAGGATATGGTTATGATTTGGTCATGAACAAGCATAAACTTAGCGAGAAGGCCACCTCTGCGAAGCCAAAAGTCTCCGAGTTGCGAAGTAGGTTTGAGTTTATCAAGGCTTCTTTTGCCATAGAGGGAATTTCTTTTACTGAGGAAGAGCTTAGAATTTTTGAGGAATCCATTCGAAAGCGGCATCGGGGGCCTGGGCTTGATGCTGCCTTCCAGTCAGTTTTGAGCGTTCGCAAAGCGGGGTAGCATGCGCGACTGTTACGCCGAGGATGATTCGTACACGTATCCTGGCGTTTCAGTCCTGCGCAACAGGCTTGGCATAACGGATCTGGGTGAGCTGGAGAAGCAGGAACGCATTCGAGTTGCCCTTAGACTCTGGAAAGCTTCAGGACCGCCTCGCACCTTCGACTACACACACTTCCGCGCGCTGCATTTCTACATGTTTCAAGATATATACGACTGGGCTGGACTGGAGCGTACGGTCGCCATCAGCAAAGGTGGCTCTGTCTTCGCGTATCCTGCATACATACGCAAACAGGGCCTGCTCATCATGGCCGATCTACGCAAGGGGGTCTTGGATGCGAAGCATTCGGCTCTGCGTTTTTCAACTTCCCTGTGTGTGTTTGTAAATGAAATGAATGCATTGCATCCTTTCCGCGAAGGGAATGGCCGTGTGTTACGAGAGTTCATCGTGACGTTGGCGCAAGCTGCTGGTTATGGAGTGGCAAGTCACGTCCTTGACGATGGGCCTCGCTGGCTTAAGGCGAGTATTGCGGGCTTCCGTGGACATGAACAGGAAATGGCAGAACTGTTGGCCGAAATGCTCATTACTCCGGCTACGCGCAGAGATGAAATGTTTGAGTTGGCCGACCTGAGTGCCAAACGCCGGGCACGGCTGTGTGCATGGTTGCGGCGAAGCGGCTATCCAGCTGACATCCTGATCGAGTACCGCGCCACGCTGCGCTGCTGAATGAAAAGGGGGCCAGTAGGCCCCCTTCGAATTTCTGCTCCCGCCCCGCCTACTTGGCGTAGCCCACCGCCCGTTTCTCACGGATCACGGTGACGCGGATCTGGCCGGGGTAGGTCATGTTGCTCTCGATCTTGGCCGCGATGTCCTTGACCAGGATGTAGGTCTGTTCGTCGGGCACGCGCTCGGCGTCGACCATGACGCGCACCTCGCGGCCGGCCTGGATGGCGTAGGCCTTGGACACGCCGCTGAAGCTGGTGGCGATGCCCTCCAGCTCCTCCAGGCGCTTGACGTAGTTCTCCAGCAGCTCCTTGCGGGCGCCGGGGCGGGCGCCGGACAGGGAGTCCGCGGCCTGCACCAGGGTGGCGATGGCCGTCTGCGGGGGCACGTCCTCGTGGTGGGCCTGGATGGCGTGGATGATCTCCTGCACTTCGCCGTGCTTCTTGGCCAGGTCCGCGCCGATGACGGCGTGCGGGCCTTCGACCTCGTGGTCCACGGCCTTGCCCAGGTCGTGCAGGAGTCCGGCGCGCTTGGCCATCTTCTCGTCCAGGCCGAGCTCTGCGGCCATGATGCCGCACAAAAAGGCGACCTCGATGGAGTGCTGGAGCACGTTCTGGGAATAGCTGGTGCGGTAGTGCAGCTGGCCCAGGAGCTTGACGACCTCGGGGTGGATGCCGTGCACGCCGACGTCAAAGGTGGCCTGCTCGCCGATCTCGCGCAGCTTGACGTCCATCTCCTGCTCCACCTTGCGCACCACTTCTTCGATGCGCGCGGGGTGGATGCGCCCGTCGTGGATGAGGCGCTCCAGCGCCTGCTTGGCCACCTCGCGCCGAAGCGGGCTGTAGGCCGAGAGGACCACGGTCTCGGGCGTGTCGTCGATGATCAGGTCCACGCCGGTGGCGGCCTCGAGCGCGCGGATGTTGCGGCCCTCGCGGCCGATGATGCGGCCCTTCATCTCCTCGCTCGGCAAGGCCACGGCGGTCACGGTCTGCTCGGAGATGTAGTCGCCCGAGTAGCGCTGGATGGCGAGGGAGAGTATCTCCTTGGCCTTCTTGCTGGCGTTTTCCTTGGCCTCGGTCTCGATGTTGCGGATCATGCGCGCGGCCTCGTGGCGGGTGCGCGACTCGACCTCGGTCATGAGGCGTTCCTTGGCCTCCTCCACCGTGAGGCCGGAAATCTCCTGGAGCTTGCGTTCATGGGTGTCGGCAACGGCCGCCAGCTCCTCCTTCTTTTCGGCCAGAGACTTCTCCTGCTTGATGAGGCGCATTTCCAGCTCCACCACGCCGGATTCCTTCTGGGCGACCTTCTCGAGCTTGCTCTCCAGGCGTTCTTCCTTCTCCTGGAGGCGGGACTGCTCGCGCTTGAGCTCCTGGTCGCGGTCCTTGAACTCTTCTTCTTGCTCCTTCTTCAGGGAAAATATGTCGTCCTTTGCTTGGATACGGGCTTCCTTGCGCGTGGCATCGGCCTCCTTGCGGGCCTCCTCCACGATGCGGGTCGCGAGGTCCTGGGCGTCCTGGTGGCGCTTTTTGCTGACGTAGGTGCTTAAGTAGTAGCCGCCCACGAGGCCCACGGCGAGGGCCACTGCGTCCAGGGCGATGAGCAACAGGCTGGAATCGTTCATGCGCTGCTCCCTTCCGGTTATGTTGACAGGCCTTGACGGGCCTGATTCGTGCGCGGCGAAACGCGCCAGAAAGCGACGTCACCCGCGCGGGTCGTGCTGCGTAGTCGGGAGCTCTTTGGGAGGGCAGTGGGCGTTTATGCGGAGGGGGAAGCGTTTGTCCGGGCCGCCAAAAGCGTGCAACTGGACCCGTGGGCTTTATGTAGCCCCGGGGTGCCGTGTTGTTCTTGGAGTTATGAACCTCGCTTGACGAGGTGGGCTCCACCGGCTGGCCGTCAGGCTCCCCGCATCAAGGCGGGCATGCACACGGGCTCACTCTGGCGGATCCCTTTTGACGCTTATTGGCTCAAAAACTCAAGAGCAATCACGAACTCCCCAGGGTTTCTCCCGTATTTCCCCTATGCGCAAGGCCTGTTGTCCGGCCTATTTTTGCCTCTCCAAGAGTTCCTGCATCCGGGCCTCCAAGCCCTCCAGCCGCTGGCGAAGTTCGAGAAAGTCATCTGCAATCCCGAGGGCCAGAAGCGTGAGCAGTTTCTCCCTGCTTATATACCGTCCATCCCTGCTCAGCTCGTTGAAGCGTTCTTCAAGCAGGGCCTGGGCTAGCTGGATGCGTTTCTCGTCCGCATCCGTCTTGAACGAAAGTTCCAGTCCATTGACCGTTATGGTGTAGCGAGGCATGGCGTTTCTGTCGCCTTACCGCTCTTCGAGCGATGCCTGCACCTTCACCAGAAGGGCCTCGATGCGTTCCTGGACCTCTCGCCTCTTGCTGGACTCGGCCTCTTTCTGTTCGGCCAGGTTCCGGTTTTCCTCTTCCAATTGGCGGACGCGCTCCATGAGCTGTACGAAGCGTGCCTCCAACCTTTCAATGAGTTCCATGGCTAGACCTTATCGCCTTCCGGCACCAAAATCAAGGTTTCTTGCTACGGCCCGGAAGATTGCTTTGCCGCGCCCGGGCGATGCCAAGAGCGCCGTCCGGCACGTCTTTTGTGATGACCGAGCCCGCGCCGACAATGGTGTTTTCGCCCACGCGCACCGGGGCCACCAGCGCCGTGTTGCTGCCGATGAACGCGCCCGCGCCGATCTCGGTCTTGTGCTTGCTTTTGCCGTCATAGTTGCAGGTGATGGTGCCCGCGCCGATGTTGGCCCCTGCCCCGACGATGGCGTCGCCCAGGTAGGTCAGGTGGCTGGCCTTGGCGCCAGGGCCCAGCACGGCCTTTTTCATCTCCACGAAATTTCCCACGCGCGCGTTCTCCATGAGCAGCGCTCCGGGCCGCAGGCGGGCATACGGCCCGGCAATGGCCCCGGTCTCGAGCCGTGCCGATTCGAGGTGGCTGAACTCGCGCACCGTAGCCCCGGCTTCGACAATCGCGTCGGTGAGCTGGCAAAAGGCGCCCACACTCGCCCCGCGCGAAACCTTGCTCGCACCGAGGATGCGGCAGGGGCCGGTCAGCTCCGCGCCGGGCTCGACCACGGCGAAGGGGCCGACCACGACGCTTGCGCTCTGGTGGAGGATGGCGCCGGAGGACAGGAGCCGGTCGTTGATTCCAGCGCGCAGGCGCTCCTCGGCCTGGGCCAGCTCAAGGGGCGAGTTGATGCCCATGAGTCCGCTTGCGTCCTCACGCCGCAGGGCGTGGACCTCAAGCCCGGCCTCCACGGCCAGGCCGACGAGATCGGTGATGTAGAGTTCCCCGGCCCGGTTTTCGTCGGTGAGGGAGAACAAAAAATTCTCCATGGCTTCAACGCCCAGGCAGAAGAGGCCGGTGTTCACCTCGCCGGTGTCCGGCCCGTGCCGGGCGGGGTCGTAGTCCTTGGCCTCCACGATGCCCGTCACCTCGCCGTCCGCGCCGCGCAAAACGCGTCCAAAGGCCCCGGCCTCGGGCAGCACGGCTGAAAGAAAAACGAGATCCGCGCCCATCATGGCGGTCTCGAGCAGGTCTTCCACGACCTCGGGCGTCACCAGCGGGGTGTCGCCGTTGAGCACAAGACAGTGGCTGGCGCCGGAGGCGCGCACGCGCTCCCAGGCCATTTGCAGGGCGTGTCCCGTGCCCAGTTGGCTGTCCTGGAGCACGAAGCCGTCGGCCAGGTCGGGGTGGGCCTTGCGGACCAGGTCCTGGCCGTGCCCGACAACGGTCAGCACCTGTGCGGCCACGGCCTTGGCCGCATGGGCCACCAGGCCGAGCATGGTCTCGCCAAGCAGGGTTTGGAGCACCTTGGGCTTGTCCGAGTGCATGCGCGTGCCTTTTCCGGCGGCCAGGATGACGGCGATGGTGTTCTGGTGCGGCATGGATACTCCTGGCGGCAGGGCTGCGCGCGTTGCCTGCCCGTTGGGCAGATGAAAAAAGGCAGGCCGGATGAGCCCGGCCTGCCTTGGTTTCTCAGACGTCCTGAGCCACGAAGCGGCGCAGGGTGCGGGGTGCTAGCACGTTCCGGCTTTGTCCCCGGAGTTGCGGCAGGTCAAGCGAGCCAGGGAACGACGCAGCGCGGCCTGGGCACGGGCGTAGTCGATCTTGTCCTGGGCACGGGCGAGACGCTGCTGGGCACGCTCCTGGGCCTTGCGGGCGCGTTCCAGATCGATGTCCGTCGCCATTTCCGCGGCCTCGGCCAGGATGGTGACCTTGTCAGGGCTGACCTCGGCAAACCCGCCGGACACGAAGACGTAGTGCGTTTTGCCTGCGTCCTTGTAGTACAGGTTGCCGATGCCCAGCGCGGACAGGAAGGGGATGTGGT
>CAZXZF010000013.1:0-24003 GCA_964645095.1 uncultured Desulfocurvus sp.
GGCGTGCGCAACATCGAGGGCTTCAACCAGAAGCTGGCCGAGATGGGCGACAAGCGGCCGGAAGAGTTCGCTGACATGGCGCCCCTGCCGTACCTGGTCATCGTCATCGACGAGCTGGCCGACCTGATGATGACCTCGGCCAAGGACGTGGAGACCTGCATCGTGCGCCTCGCGCAACTGGCGCGCGCGGCGGGCATCCACATGATCCTGGCCACCCAGCGGCCCAGCGTCGATGTCGTCACCGGGCTCATCAAGGCCAACTTCCCGACGCGCATCTCCTTTCAGGTCACCAGCCGCCACGACTCGCGCACCATCCTGGACACCGTTGGCGCGGAACGCCTGCTGGGCAAGGGCGACATGCTCTACAAGTCCGGCGGGGCCAAGCTGCGGCGTCTGCACGGGGCCTATGTGGATGAGACCGAGATCGAGGCCGTGGTGGCGCACTGGAAGGCGCGCCAGCCCCAGCAGTTCGAGCTGGACTTTGCGGAGTGGCGCAAGGACGGCGAGGCCGCAGGCGCTGGCGGCGCACAAGGCGGGGAGAGCGGCGCGGCCGATGACCCCATGTACGCCGAGGCCGTGGAGTTCGTCACCAGCCAGGGCCGGGCGTCCATCTCCCTCATCCAGCGCCGTTTCCGCATCGGCTTCAACCGCGCGGCCCGGTACATCGAGCAGATGGAGGCTGACGGCCTGCTGGGCTCGGCCGACGGCAGCAAGCCCAGGGTCGTCATGCGGGGCCGCGACTAGGCACGGTCTTTCCTGTTGCCAGACCAATGAAAAAGCCCCTTGCGGAGGTGTTCCGCAAGGGGCTGATTCGTCTGGTCGGGATGGCAGGATTTGAACCTGCGGTCTCCGCGTCCCGAACGCGGCGCTCTACCAGACTGAGCCACATCCCGATGTGAGAGGTGGCATTTAGCCGAATCCTAAACAAAAGGCAAGCGGTTTGGAGCCGAATTGTCCTGGCGGAGCCTTGGCAGGGGCCAGCTCCTGGAGCCCCTGGCGTTGGACAAGGGTTGAGAATTATGAGAGCATGACTCGGATTCGGAACACTGTGCGCGTTGAGCCAGCCACGTAAAGGAGTCTGTGTGATCAAGGTTGTTGTCGTCGACGATTCGGCTTTCATGCGCAAGGCCATCAGCACCATGCTCTCCAAGGACCCGGAGATCGACGTCGTGGCCACGGCCCGCGACGGCGAGGAAGGCCTGGAGATGATCCGCAAGCACAATCCCGACGTCGTGACCATGGACATCGAAATGCCCCGCATGGACGGGCTCACGGCCCTTCGGCACATCATGATGGAGATGCCCAGGCCCGTGCTCATGGTCAGCTCCCTGACCAACGAGGGCGCAGAGGCCACCTTGAAGGCCCTGGATCTCGGGGCTGTGGACTTCATCCCCAAGCAGCTCTCCAAGGTTTCGCTCGATATCGTCAAAATCGAGGCCAACCTCATCGCCAAGGTCAAGATCGTGGCTTCGCGCAAGCTGATACATTCCCGGGCCAGGCTGTCCGCGCCCATGGCCCGTGCGCCCTTTACCTCGTCGGCCACCCCGGCCCCGTCAGCGAGCCCAGGCCTTGGCCGGCCCGCAGCCGCGCCGACCCTGCCCAGCGGCTCGGCCAAGCGCGACGTGGTGGCCATCGGCGTGTCCACGGGCGGCCCGCCTGCGGTGCAGAAGGTCCTTTCGGCCCTGCCGGCCGATTTTCCGGCCAGCATCGTCATCGCCCAGCACATGCCCCAGGCCTTTACCGGCCCCTTTGCCAAGCGTCTGGACGGCCTGTGCAAGATCAGCGTCAAGGAGGCCGAGCCCGGAGACCGCCTGAGGCCTGGCTGCGCCTTTATCGCCCCCGGAGGGCGGCATTTGGTGCTCAAGCAAATGATGAGCCGCGTCGATCTGGAGATCGCCACCGAGCCTGCCAGCGCCCTGTACAAGCCGTCGGCCAACGTGCTCATCAGCTCTGTGGCCAACGCCGTGGGCCGCCGCGCCCTGGGCGTGATCCTGACCGGCATGGGCAATGACGGCATGGAGGGCATCCGCGCGCTCAAGCTAAAAGGGGGGCGCGCCCTGGCCCAGAGCGACGCAACTTGCGTAGTCTACGGGATGCCAAAAGCCATAGTTGATGCTGGACTTTCTGATGAAATAGTTGATATTGATGACATGGCCCAGGCCATTATGAATAATCTTTACTTGTAATAGTGGTATGCCTATTTGTAATGGGTGAAACCGCGCCGGGGGTTGCCCGGTGCGTCTGACGAGTGAGCAAGATTCTGGAGGGGCGCGAGCAAATGACTGACTGCAAAGATATTCTGCCGATGCTGACGAGTCCCGAGTCGGACGTGTTGCGTGAGGGAGCCTACCTGGCTGGGGAGGCCCATTGCGAAGACGCGGTGCCGTTGCTTGTGGAGATGCTCAAAAGCAGCAATATTGGCGTCCAAGAGGCGGCTGACAACGCCCTGCGCATGATCGGCGGCAAGGAGGCGGTCAGCGGCGTCATACCGCTCCTCCAGTCTGACGAGGCCCCGGTGCGCAACGGGGCCATGGACATCCTGCGCGCCCTGGGCGGAAAGGAGCTGCAACTGCTTATCCCGCTTTTGAAGGACGAGGACGTGGACCTGCGCATTTTCGCCAGCGACATCCTGGGCTCGGCGGACAACGTCATGGCCGTGGCCCCGCTGTGCGAGGCCCTGCTCAAGGATCCCGAGGTCAACGTGCGCTACCAGGCCGCAGTGAGCCTGGGCAATCTCGGCCTGCCCGAGGCCGCCAAGTGCCTGAACCAGGCCATGCGCGACGAGGAGTGGGTCCAGTATTCGGTCATCGAGGCCCTGGCCAAGATCGGCCACGCCAGTTCCGTGGACGCCATGGTCAAGGCCATGAGCCATTCCTCCGAACTGGTTGTCTCCATGATCATCGACGCCTTGGGCGAGATGGGCAACGTCAAGGCCGTGACCCTGCTGCTGCACCGCATGGAGTCTTCGCCCACGGCCCTGCGCAACAAGATCGTCAAGGCCATCGTGAACATCCTGGGCGCCAAGCTGGTGAACCTGCTGCCCAAGGCCGAGCGCGAGAATTTCCGGGTGTACCTGCTGGTGGCGCTGGAGGACGAAGAAGTCGAGGTTCAGAATGCGGCCATCCTCGGCCTGGCCGCCATGGGCGGCGATGACGCGGCCGCCGGGGTCTTCTCCATCGCCAGCAAGCTCGATCCGGACAAGGACCAGGACCGCCTGGAGCACATCCTGGAGAGCCTGTCGCACATGGGCCTCACCGAGGTGCTCCGCAAGGCGCTTCAGGAAGAGGACCAGGCCAAGGCGCTGCTCGCGGTGGAGACCCTGGCGCGCGTGTCCGCCCCTGAGGTGGAGGAGGTGCTCACGAGGGCCTTCTGGGCCAACCAGGTGGTTGTGCAGCGCAGCATCCTCGCCGTGCTGGCGCGCATCGCCGGGCCGGAGGCGGTGGATTTTTTTGTGGACATTTTGGCCAGGCACACCGACGGCAAGGTGCTCAAATCCGCTGCGAGCTTCCTCGGTCAGAAGCTGCGCCATGCCCCGGCCGCTGACGCGCTCTTCGCCTTGCTTGACCACCAGTACGACGACGTCAAGGAGGCTGCGCTGGACGCCTGCGTGGCCATCGACGGTCCTGAGATGCAGGTGCGCTTCCAGAACCTTTACCAGGGCATCGACCCGCTTAAGCGGCTCATGGCCGTGTACGCCCTGGGCAAGATGGACGCCGCCGGGAACATCGACATCCTCAAGTCGGCCCTGGAGGACGAAAGCCCGGAGATCCGCAAGCACGCGCTGGAGGCCGTCGCCTCCCTGTGCCACGGCTCCGAAGTCTGGCTGGAGCTCTTGGCGTCGCGCCTGCTGGACGAAAACCGGGACGTGCGCCAGACCGTGGTGGAGATCATGGGCCAGTGCTTCTCCGCCTCCGCCATCCCGCACCTGCTGCACGCCCTGCATGACGATGACGACTGGGTCAAGGTGCGCACCCTGGAGGTCCTCGGCCAGCACAAGGTCATGGAGGCCATCCCGGAGGTTGTGGGGCTGCTTGAGCATCCCAACAAGCTTGTGACCATACGCACCATCGAGTGCCTGGGCAGCATCGGCGGCACCTCGGCCTTCCGCGCCCTTCTGGCCGTTTCCGGCAGTGAGGACTACGAGATCATGGAGGCCGCCGAGGCCGCCATTGCAAGGATTCAGGACGAACAGGAGAGGGAGATATAGATGTCTGCGCTCTTCTCCACATCAACGCCCGTGGGTGGCGAGCTGAAGATCAGTGACGCCGAGTTTGTTCAACTGCGTGATTTCATCTACGCGCAGTGCGGCATCTACGTGGCGGACAACCGCAAGTACCTGTTGGAGAACCGCCTGGCCAACAGGCTGAAGCTCTTGAATCTGAAGAACTTTGGCGAATACTACCATTACCTGCAGTACGACACGAACAAGAAGGCAGAACTCACCAAGCTTTTTGAGGTCATCACCACCAACGAGACGAGCTTCTACCGCAACCCGCCGCAGCTCAAGGTCTTTCAGGAGAATATCCTGACCGAGGTCATAGGCGAGCTGCGCAAGAAGGGCGACAAGCGCCTGCGCATCTGGTCCGCAGGCTGCTCCACAGGCGAGGAGCCCTACACCCTGGCCATCATCGTGGCCGAGGTGCTCAAGGGCGAGCTGGGTTCCTGGGATGTGCGGATCACCGCCAGCGACCTGTCCGAGCGGGTGCTCGAGGCCGCGCGCAAGGGCGTGTACAACGAGTACACCCTGCGCACCACGCCCAAGGAGCTTCTGCCGCGCTATTTCGACAAGGACGGCGAGAACTTTCGCATCAAGCCGGAGCTGAAAAGGCTCATCTCCTTTGGTCAGCTGAACCTTTCCGACCGCGTTGCGCTCAAGCGGGTGGAGCGCTCGCAGCTGGTGTTCTGCCGCAACGTCATCATCTACTTCGACGACGAGATGAAGAAAAAGGTCATCGGCGCCTTCTACGACAATCTGCAGCCCGGCGGATACATGCTCATCGGGCACTCGGAGTCGCTGCACAACATCACGCGTTCGTTCAAGCCCATCCACTACCCAGGCGCCATCATGTACAAGAAGGAGGCCTGATGCAAAACGCGATGGGCCTGCCGTCAGGAGCAGGGTAGCGTATTGGGCGCCAGGGTCGTTGCCATAGCGAACCAGAAGGGCGGCGTGGGCAAGACCACCACGGCCCTGACCCTCGGGGCGGCCCTGACAAGACTTGAGAAGCGGGTCCTGGTAATGGACCTTGACCCGCATGCCAACGCCTCGGTGCACCTCTCCTTCTTTCCGGAGACGCTTGAGGCAACGGTGTACGATCTTTTCCAGGAGGAGCAGGCAGGGCGCGAGGTCTGGGAGCGCATCCTCAAGACGGGCACAGGCGGCGGGTTCGACTTTGCGCCGGGCTCAATCAGGCTCTCCGAGCTTGAGGTGGACTTGAAGGAGCGCAAGAACAAAGGGCTGATCCTGAACATCGCCCTTGAGGACATGCGTGAGCGTTATGACTATGTCCTGCTGGACTGCCCGCCCCATGTGGGCATCCTGCTGGTGAACGCGCTGGTGGCGGCGGATCTGGTGCTCATCCCCATCCAGACGGATTTTCTGGCTCTGTACGGGATCAGGCTCTTGTTCGACACCATCAGGCTCCTGAACCGGGTGCTGCCAAGACCGGTGTGCTACATGGCCCTGCCCACCATGTATGACCAGCGCACGGCGGCCTGCAGGCGCATCCTGCGGATCATGCGCGACAAGCTGGGCGACAAGGTGCTGGAGACGGTGATCCACTTTGACACGAAATTTCGCGAGTCCAGTGCAGGCGGCAAGGTGATCTTCGATGTGGACCCCAAGGCGCGCGGCGCCGTGGAATATCTGAACCTGGCAAGAGAGATTGTGCGCAATGAAAACGCCTGAACAATACTTCGTCGAAGATGTCCGTCTGCCTGACGTCACCGACCCCGGCCGCACCCTGACTGGCGCCGAGGAGGCCTTTCTGGACAAGTACCTGGGCGTGGACCGCGAAAAGGTCCTGGCCCAGGCCAGAAGGTTCGACCCGCGCGGCGAGGATGCGCTTGCCGGGTTCTCCGGCCCGGCAGACCCCAAGGCTGAAGAGCATTCCGACGAGAATATGCGCAACCAGAAGGACATCCGGCTGGTGAGCTTCACGCTTATGGGCCGGGAGTATGCGCTGCCCATCATGGTGATCCAGGAGGTCATCCGCTTCGTCAAGCCCACCAAGCTTCCGGCCGCACCGTATTTCATCACCGGAATCATCAACCTGCGCGGACGGGTGACGCCGCTGGTGAGCCTGCGCGCGCTCATGGGCATCCCCGGCGAACAGGAAGACCGCTTCATCGTCATCTGCCGCCACCGGGGCTTGCAGATCGGTCTCATGATCAATGCCGTGTCCACCATGTATCTCGCCTCGGGCGACGAGCTTGAGTGGAACGTGGAGGGCAACGTCGGCGTCTCCGCGCATCTGCTCATGGGCCTGTATAAATCCGGTGAGCGCTTGATCAGCATCCTGTCCATCGACAATCTGGTTCACGGAGTTCTGCAGGGGGGGGGGTCATCTCATGCCTAAACATATTCTCATTGTGGACGATTCTAAGACTGTAAGGAATCTCGTCGCCTTCATCATGAAGAAGGAGGGCTTCCGCGTGACCACGGCCGAGGACGGCCTTGACGGACTGGAGAAGCTGTACGCCACGGATCAGGTGGATCTCATCGTCAGCGATGTGAACATGCCGCGCATGGACGGCTTCACCTTCATCAAGAACGTCCGCGAGCAGGAGGCCTACCGGGACATCCCGATCATCGTCCTGTCCACAGAGGGCCAGGACAAGGACATCCAGACGGGCCTGACCCTTGGCGCCAACCTGTACATGGTCAAGCCGGCCCAGCCGGAGAAGATGGTCCGCAACGTGAAAATGCTTCTGGGCTGAAGCCCTGGAGCGAACGCTCCGTCCCGGCGTTGTGCATATTTAGCCGGGCGGACACATGAGAGCAGGCAGGTATCTCGATGAGCCAAGACTACCTTGATCCAGAGATACTCTCTGACTTCTTCGTTGAAGCCAAAGAGCACCTTGAGACCATCGAGCCGAATCTCCTCCAATTGGAGAAGAATCCAGAGAATCTCGGCCTCTTGAACGAGATTTTCCGCCCCATGCACTCCCTCAAGGGTGCCTCGGGCTTCCTTGGCCTGCACAAGATCAACGGCCTGGCGCACAAGGCCGAAAACATCCTCGATGAGCTTCGCCAGGGCGCCATGGCCGTGAATTCGGCCATCATGGACGTCATCCTTTCCGCCACGGACGCGCTCCGGCAGATAGTGGACAATCTTGAGACCACCGGGCTTGAGGGCGAGGTGGACACCAGTTCCATCATCGCGCGCATCGAGAGCATCCTGGCAGGCGAAATGTCCACGCCAGCGGCGGAAGGGAAGCCTCTGGTGATCGAGGCGCACGAGGCCGCGACAGACCCGGTTGAAGATCTTTTCGAGCAGGCCTCTGCCGAGGCCGCCTTTGAATCCCAGGACCTGGAGCCCCAGGAGCAGGAACCCCTGGATTTAGACCCCCTGGACGAGGCCGCTCCCCAGGTTCCTTCAGGGCCGCTCAACATCCGCTGGCAGAACGTCCAGCTGGAGCCCAGCCCGGACTTCGACTCCACGCCGTACGTCCTGACCACCGTTGGCGAGGGACACTTGACCGATTTTCTGGAGGAGGCGCGCGACCTCGTGGGCAGCCTGAACGAGGGGCTTCTGGAACTGGAGAAGAACCCCGATGGCGGCGGCGAACTGGTCAACGACATCTTTCGCTATTTCCACAACATCAAGGGCAACAGCGGCATCATCGGGTACAGGGAGCTCAACGCCCTGACCCATGAGGCTGAAACGCTGCTGAACCGTGTCCGCAAGGGCGAGATGCAGACCAGCCGGGCAGTCATCGACCTGCTCCTGGCCGTGGTGGACTTGATTGAGGAACTCCTCGGCCGCATCGAGGTCGAAGGCATGAAGGCCACGCCCAAGGATATCTCGGTCATGGCCGCCGTGCTCCAGGCCACCACAGAGGCTGGCGAGCTCGCCGTGCCGGAGCAGTACCGGGCCATGCTTCTGCCTGATTCCGCAGCCGGCCCTGGGGCTGCCGTTGCCGCCATGCCCGAGGCCTCGGCGGAAGCAGATCCGCCGGGTGAGGACCTGGTCGAGGTTGCGCCTGGGAAGGTCGATGCTGCGGCTCCAGCGCCTCCCCCGGCAGCAAGCGGCTTTGATGCCGAGGATGTCGATATTTTCGAGCAGACGGTGCTGCACCAGCTCAAGAGCCTGGACATGGCCCTGGACATGCTGGGCCAGGATGCCTCCCAGCGCGACATCATCGACGGGCTGTACCGCAGCCTGACGACCTTGCAGAATTCCAGCGGCTACATGGGCCTGGGCGAGATCAAGGGCTACGCCGAGCGCACCGCCGGACTGGTGGACCAGGCCCGCAAGTCCGACGTGGGCTTTGAGCTCATGTTGGACATCCTGTCCCAGGAGATCTCCATCCTCAAGGACATGATCATCAAGGCCCTGGCCGAGATCAAGGGCGTGGACCCAGAGTCCCTTGCGCCCCCGGCCGAGGCCGCACCAGCGCCTGCCGCAGCTTCAGAACCTAAGCCCGAGCCCAAGCCTGAGCCCAAGCCCGAGCCCAAGCCAGCGCCCAAGCCTGAGCCCAAGCCCGAGCCCAAGCCCGAGCCCAAGCCTGCTCCGGTTTCCGCTGTGCCAGCTGCTGCCCCGCCCACTGCGGCCCAGGCCGCCTTCGAGGCCGGCCAGCCCCAGCAGAAGGGCGCCACCACCATCCGCGTGGACCACGAGAAGCTTGACCACCTGATGAACCTCATCGGCGAGCTGATCATCAACCGCAACCGCTACTCCATGATCGCCCGCGCCCTGGCCGAAGGCCTTGAGGATGTCGGGGACGTCGCCCAGCAGCTCACCGAGACCACCTACGCCATGGCCCGCATCTCCGACGACCTTCAGGACACCATCATGAAGGTGCGCATGGTGCCGGTGCATACGGTGTTCTCGCGCTTTCCGCGCCTGGTGCGCGACTTGTCGCGCAAGAGCGGCAAGCAGGTGGAGCTCATTACCGAAGGCGAGGAGACCGAACTCGACAAGAGCGTGGGCGAGGAGATCGGCGATCCGCTGGTGCACCTTATCCGCAATTCCCTGGACCATGGCCTGGAGCCGGAGGACGAGCGCATCGCCGCGGGCAAGAACCCCAAGGGGCATGTCTGGCTGCGCGCCTACCACAAGGGCAATTCCGTGGCCATCGAGGTCGAGGATGACGGTCGCGGCATCGACCCGGAGAAGATGCGCCTGGTGGGCGTCAAGAAGGGCCTGTGCACCGCCGAGGAGGCCAAGCTGCTGGACGACCGTCAGGCTGTGGACCTCATCTTCGCCCCTGGCTTCTCCTCCGCCGAGAAGATCACCGATGTGTCCGGCCGGGGCGTGGGCATGGACGTGGTCAAGACCAACATCAAGAACCTCAAGGGCAACATCCAGATCAATACCGAGGTGGGGCGCGGAACGCGCTTCACCCTGACCCTGCCGCTGACCCTGGCCATCATCGACGCCCTCATGGTCCGCGTGGGCGACGGCACCTACGCCATCCCGCTCGATGCCGTGAGCGAGACCACCAAGATCGAGGTCGAGCGGCTCTCCGAGGTCAACCACCGCAAGGCGCTGACCCTGCGCGGGGAGGTCCTGGGAATCGTCGAGCTGTCTGAGCTCATGGGTCTGCCGGGCAACCCCGACAAGCGCGAGATTCTGCCCGTGGTCATCATCCACGACAACGACCGCAGGCTCGGCATCGTGGTGGACAAGCTTCTGGAGCGCCAGGAGATCGTCATCAAGCCGCTCGGCCAGTATCTGAACACCTTTGAGATCAACGGCATCTCCGGCGCCACCATCATGGGCGACGGCTCAGTGGTGCTCATCCTCGACCCGCACGAGGTCTACCGCCTGGCCACGGTCACCACCAAGCAGGCCGGCCACGATTAGGGCCTGTTTCTAAAAGCGTCTTTTGCCCCCTGGACGTTGCCTGAAGGTCGGCGCGAGCCGGTTTGCGTCCAGGGCTGCACCGCATGAGTGCACCCCCTGGCCCCAAAACAGGCTCTCTCCTCGCCAGGGAACAAAATCCATCTTTTGGAAACAGACCCTGGCCCCGGCCTCCTGCCAGCGCAGAACAATGGGACAGCCTCCGGGCTGTCCTTTTGTTTTGGCGGGAACTAGCCGGTGTAGAAGTGCAGGAGGGCAGCGGAGAGCGCTGCGGTGAGGCCCAGCCAGACCAGGATCAGCGTGCCGTGCACCAGCGCCGGGCTTGAGCAGGGGCGCTTGTTGCGGGCCAGCATGATCCACAGGCCGCAGGCCGTGAGGATGCACGCGCCGCAGGCGATGAGCAGCGCCATGACGGCCTGGGCGTCGGCTGGCGAGGCTGGGAGGTCGGTGAGGCGGCTCCAAAGGGCAGGCAGGAAGGACAGGGCCAGCAGGCCGGAGCGCAGCGATGATCGCGCCGCCAGGCGCAGCGTATGGGCGAAGGCCTCGCGGCCAAAGGGCTCCCGGTCACGCCTGAGCAGCAGGTACTCAAGGCTCCAGGCCCCCGCGCACATTGCCGCAGCCAGGGTGCTGGCCAGCACCGCAGCCCAGAGCAGCGGCGCTGTGGACGAGAGGTCCGGCATCATGAGCGGCGCCAGGGCGATGCCCCCGGTTGGCGTCGCATCGAGCACGGCCCGGGCCTGGGCGGCCAGGTCGCGCAGCAGGGAAAGGCTGAGCCAGAGGATGCCCACGGCAAGGACGGACAGGGCTGCGGTCGGGGGCAGGGAGTTCACTGGCTGCGCCCGGTACGCCCCGCGCGATACGCGCAGGACCGCGAGCGAGACGCAGTAGGCGGTGATGCCGAGCGCAAGCAGGGCCGGGACCAGCGGCGCGGCCAGCAGCCAGTCCCTCAGCCAGGGCAGGCGGTACAGGGCAACGCCTGTGACGCCGGACAGGACCACGCCGGTGAG
The DNA here is from genome assembly GCA_964645095.1 of uncultured Desulfocurvus sp. GTDB lineage: Bacteria > Desulfobacterota > Desulfovibrionia > Desulfovibrionales > Desulfovibrionaceae > Humidesulfovibrio. The sequence goes on from CAZXZF010000013.1 coordinate 11,036, forward strand.
CAGGGTGCAGGTCAGGGCCATGCGCAGAAGGCGCCGGGCATAGGCCTCGGGGTGCTGGGTGCCGCGCACCTGGCCGACAGTCAGGCAGATGGCCGCCAAGAGAGGCGCGCCCAGGGCCGCCAGCCCGAAGAACAGGAAAAAGGCCGGTGCGGCCATGGCGGCAGGGATGCGCAGGAGTTCGCTCAAGGGCATGTTGGCCTCTGTTTGGATGTGATCGTGCACATCTTTTGCCGCATTTTTCCAGCGCAGGCAAGCTGCGTGGTTCTGGCAGCGCTTCGGGATTCTTGCCAAAACAATTTCTCTGGCCTAAGAAGTCCTGAACAGGAGAGGCCCATGCGTCACAAAGCTCTGATCGCTATACTGCTCGCGGTGTCCCTTTGTGGCTGCGCCGGCAAGATGGACGCCAAGCGTGGACTCAGCGAGGAGTGGCGGTTGCGCAGCCTGGAGGAGAACTTCCTCAACTTCAAGGAGGGGCAGCGGGAGCAGGAGGAGCGCGGTCGCGACCAGCAGCGCAAGCTGGGTGAGCGCATGAAGGCCGTGGAGGATTCTGTGCAGCGGATGCAGGAGCAGCTTGGCGCCGGCGGCGTGGTCATGCCGCAGAAGCAGGCCCAGGCCGCACCAACCCCGTCACCCTCGATCCCCGCCGTGGTCAAGGCCAAGCCTGATCCGCCCCAGACGGAATACGCCGCAAGCCCGGCCCCGGCTCCGGCCCCGGCTCCGGCCCCGGCTCCAGACGTTGCCCCGGCCGAGCAGAAGGCCCCGGCCATGACCCCGGCCACGACCGGCGGCACAGCCACAGGCTCTGCCCTGTACACCGAGGGCATGACCCTGGTGCGGGCCGAGCACGCGGCGGAAGGCCGCACGCTCCTGCAGGATTTCTTGTCCGCCGAGCCAAGCAGCGTGCTCGTGCCCAACGCCCTGTACTGGATAGGCGAGAGCCTCTACGTTGAAAAGAACTACCCCCAGGCCATCCTGTCCTTCAAGGAAGTGACCAGGCGCTACCCGAAGCACCACAAGGCTGCGGCGGCCCTGCTCAAGATCGGCATGTCCTACGCCATGATGGGCGAAAAGGACAACGCGTCGCTGTATCTGCGCGCGCTGCTGCAGGATTTCCCCAAGTCCGAGCCGGCACCAGCGGCCCGCAAGAAGCTCGCGGAGCTGGGTCGTTGAGCCTGGCGGCTCTGCCTGGGCCGCCATTGGCGCATCAACTGGTGCATCCATGAGCCTGGACGCCGCCAAGGAATTCTTCTCCTGCCTGGCCTTGCGGCATACGCCGGGCCTGGGACCGCGGTCGTGGAAGAGCGTGCTCTCCGGCTATGAGAGCGCCTTTGAGGCCGTGTCCGACGCCCGCCACTGGTCCAGCCGCAAGCTTCTGCCCAAGAACCGCGTCGAGGTCTTCCTGGCCGAGCCCTGGCGTCCCGGCGCCGAGGCCGAATACCGGGCCGCACGCTCTTTCGGAGCTCGGGTCATCACCTGGTTCGACCCCAAGTACCCCGAACGCCTGCGGGAGATTCCCGACCCGCCTGCCCTGCTGTACGTCCAGGGCGACGTGAGCCTGTTGCGCAACCCGTCCGTGGCCGTTGTGGGCGCCAGGGAATGCACGCTGCTCGGCTTGCAGTCCGTGGAGCGCATCAGCTCCGACCTGTCGCGCTTCGGCATCACCGTCGTCTCCGGGCTGGCTGCGGGCATCGACCGCCAGGCGCACATGGCGGGCCTCTCCGGCATCGGCAGCTCCATCGCCGTGCTCGGAGCCGGGCTCGACGTGCACTATCCGCCGGAGAACGAGGATGTGCGCCAGGCGCTGGAGCAGCGCGGGCTGGTGGTCAGCGAATTCGGTCCAGGCACCAGGCCCGAGGCCCGCAATTTCCCCTACCGCAACCGCATCATCAGCGGCCTGTCCCTGGGCGTGCTGGTGGGCGAGGCCGCTGCCCGCTCCGGCAGCCTGATCACGGCGCGGCTGGCCACGGAGCAGGGCCGCGAGGTTTTTGCCCTGCCAGGGCCGCTGGGCCAGCCGACCTTTGCCGGCTGCCACCGGCTCATCAAGCAGGGCGCGGCCCTGGTGGAAAGCGCCGAGGACATCGTGCGCACCCTGCGCTATCAGTTCAGCGCGGAACTCCTGAGCGTGCCCAAGGCGCTGCCCGTCCAGGCGCTGCCTGCGCCGGCGCCGCCCGCTGCTGCGACCGCGTACCCACGGCCACCAGTTGCGCCCGCCCCGGCCCCGGCGCAAGCCAAGGCCCTGCCCGCGAACCTGACGGACGACGAGCGGACCCTGCTCACCGGCCTGACCCAGGAGGGCAAGGTGCACATCGACGCGCTCATCCAGGCCCTGGGCTGGGAGAGCCACATGGTGAGCCGCAGGCTGCTCGTGCTGGAGATGCAGGGGCTTGTCCGCCAGTGGCCGGGCATGTACTATAGCCTGACATGACGCCAGCCCCATCCCCCGGAGTTCAGGAGCAGCAATGCAGAAGATCCCCTTAAGCCTCGCCCAGCCGGGCATGAAGCTGGCCAAGGCCATCACCAAGGCCAATGGCATGGCCATAGTCGGCTCCGGAGTCGAACTCACAGAGGCGCTCATCCACAGGCTTGACGGCATGGGCATCGACAAGGTTTTCGTCGTGGGCGACGCCGTGTCCGCCAGCCAGAACCCGTCCGAGCGCGCGCTGCGCCTGGACCACCTCTTCCGCCGCCTGGGCGACGATGCCCACATGGTCAAGGTCAAGGCCCACCTGCGCGAGTATTTCACCATCAAGGCCGCTGCCGACGCCGCAGCGGCGGCGCAGGGCAAGGGCTAGCCATGGAAGAGGATCTCAAGACCAGCGCCAAGGGCAAGATCCTGTCCATCCGCGATCTGCCCACGCTGCCCAGGGTCCTTGACGAGGTTTCGCGCCTCGTCCAGAACCCGAACACCACCATCGAGGCCATCGCCAAGGTCATCGCGCGTGACCAGGTGCTCTCGGCCAAGGTGCTCAAGATGGTCAACTCGCCGGTGTACGGCTTCCCCGGCCGCATCAGCTCCATCCAGCACTCCCTGGTGCTCCTGGGCTTCAACGTCATCCGGGGCGTCATCATCTCCACCTCGGTCTTCGACATCATGGCCAAGGCCATGGAGGGGCTGTGGGAGCACAGCATCGGCTGCGCCCTGGCCACGGGCCTCATCGCGCGCAAGGCGGGCCTCAAGGACCCCGAGGAATACAGCGTCTGCGGGCTGCTGCACGACCTGGGCAAGGTCGTGGCTGCGGTGCAGTTGCCGGAGCTGCACAAGGCCGTGGGCGAGACCGTGCGCAGCCAGGATCTGCGCTGGCTGGAGGCCGAGAAGGCCGTGCTGGGCTTCGGGCACGACCGCATCAACTCCTGGCTGGCCGAGCACTGGCACCTGCCCCCGAACATCAAGGAGGCCATGGGGGCGCACCACTCCCCGGAGCGCGCCCAGCTCTACCCGCTGCACGCCGCTGCCGTGCACCTGGGCGATTTCGTGGTCCGGGTCTTCGAGTACGGCTCCGGCGGGGATGACCAGGCCGTGCCCCTGTCGCCGCAGGCCTTCAAGATCCTGAACCTCAAGCTGACGGACCTGGACAGCGTGCTGGACGGCTTTGCCGAGAACCTGTCCGAGGTCTCCGGCGTCAACTTCTCCCCTGAGGACGCCGCCGCGCCTGGCGGCAAGGCCTGAAACCGACGGAGCGCGCCGTGGCCCACATGCTCTTCCCCCGCCAGCAGCGCGGCATCCTGCTCACCCCGGACCCGGAGCTGACGGCGCTCTTCCGCAGCCTCTGGGACCCTTCCGAGGTGGACTGGATGGTCATCGACCGCGGGCGGCGGGCCATGGAGATCATCTTCAACGAGCCTCCGGACATCCTTGTGGTGGACAACCGCCTGGCGGACATCAAGAGCACCGAGGTGGCCGCCATCGTCAAAAGCGAAAACGTCTACCGCCAGTTGCCGGTGATCCTCTGCCTGGACTCCATTGATCTGGAGCGGCCCTGGAACTGGAACGAGATCGAGGCCGACGACTTCCTGGTGCGGCCCTTTCTGCCCACCCAGGCCCGCGAGCGCGTGCACCTGACCCTGTGCCGGGCCTCGCGCGCCATGGACGCCAACCCGCTGACCAAGCTGCCGGGCAACACCTCCATCATCCAGCGCATGCAGGACCTGATCGACCGCCAGGACGACTTTGCCCTGGCCTACTGCGACCTGGACTACTTCAAGTCCTTCAACGACAAGTACGGCTTCTCGCGCGGGGACGAGGTGCTCATGATGACCGCCCGGGTCATCGTCAACACCATCCGCAGCTTCACGGGCGTCAAGAGCTTCGTGGGCCATGTGGGCGGTGACGACTTTGTGTTCATCGTGCCCGCCGACATCGCCGAGGAGGCCTGCAAGCGCGTTGTGGAGGCCTTTGACGGCATCGTGCCGCATTTCTACGACGAGGACGACCGCGCGCGCGAAAGCATCGTCTCCACCGACCGCCAGGGCGAGGTGCGCACCTTCCCGCTCATGGCCCTGTCCATCGCCGTGGTCTTCAACACAGGCGGGCGGCTCAAGCACTTTGGCGAGGCCTCGGCCATAGCCATGGGACTCAAGAAGAAGGCCAAGGAAAACGTCAAGAGCTGCTATGTCCTCGACAGGCGCTCCCCGTAATGGTCCGGGCGGGCCGGGCGCGGACCTGCCCGAGGTCTGCCAGGGTTTCCTCGCCTATCTGGAGATCGAGCGCGGCTATTCCCTGGCCACGGTGCGCGCCTACGCCGCCGACCTGGACCAGTTCCAGGAGTTTTTGTCCCGCCGTTCGCGCAGCCTCAAGGATTTTGAGACCATCACCCGCGAGGACGCCACGGCATATCTCGCCGAGCTGCACCGCCTGCGCCAGAAGAAGTCGAGCATGGCCCGCAAGCTCTCGACCCTGCGCTCCCTGTTCCGCTACCTGCTGAAGAACCAGCTGCTGCACAAGAACCCCCTCACCGGCCTGCGCAACCCCAGGCAGGAGCAGCGCCAGCCGCGCGCGCTGAACGTGGACCAGGCCGTGGCCGTCATGGAGGGCCAGGTTCCGCCCGGGGCCATGGGCCTGCGTGACCTGGCCCTGGCCGAGGTGCTCTACGGCTCGGGCCTGCGCGTGAGCGAGGCCCTGTCCTTAAGCGTGGACGATGTGCGCACGGACCGGGGCTTTGTGCGCGTGCGCGGCAAGGGCAACAAGGAGCGCCTGGCGCCCCTGAGCGAGGCCGCCAAGGAGCGCCTTGTGGAGTATCTGCGCCTGCGCCAGGAGCTGGCGCCGACTCCAGAGCAGGGCCCGGCACAGGAGGCGCTGTTCGTGGGGGCGCGCGGCGGACGCCTGACCCGGCGCGAGGCCCAGCGCATCGTGGCCCGGCTGGCGGCTGGGGCCGGCATCGGCCAGGACGTGCACCCGCACACCCTGCGCCACAGCTTTGCCACGCATCTGCTCCAGGCCGGGGCCGACCTGCGCAGCGTGCAGGAGATGCTTGGCCACTCGCGGCTGTCGACCACGGAGCGCTACACGCACCTGGACCTGCGGCGCATCATGGAGGTCTACGATCGGGCCCATCCGCACGCAGGAGATGTTGGCGCAGGAAATGCGGGCGCCGGAGATGCGGAGAAGAAGCCCGGCGGCAACAAGCCGGACCAAAAATGAAGCAAGGCAGGAGCGCTGATGCCGATTGTTTGTGAGCCGGGGGAGTTGGTCCTGGTGAGCGCCTGCCTGGCTGGCCAGGCCTGCCGCTATGACGGGGGCGCCACGCCGCACCCGGAGATCATGCGCCTGGCGGGCCTTGGCCGGGTGGTCCCGGTCTGCCCGGAAGTCCTGGGCGGGCTGCCCGTGCCGCGCGAGCCGGTGGAGCTGCGCGATGGCCGTGCAGTGACCCGCTCCGGTGCGGACGTAACCGGGGCCTTTGAGCTGGGCGCGCGGCTGGCCCTGGCTCTGGCCCAGGACCAGGGCTGTTGCCGGGCCGTGCTCAAGTCGCGCTCGCCGTCCTGCGGGTCGGGGCGTGTCTACGACGGCACCTTCAGCGGCCGCCTGATTCCAGGCGACGGCGTGCTGGCGGCGCTGCTCAAGGCCAAGGGCATCGAGGTCAAAAGCGAGGAGGAGCTCTAGCGGAGTGCTTTTTGCCCTGTCCGGCAACGAAAAACGGCGCGCCCAGTTGGACGCGCCGTTTGTGTTTGCGCAGTCAGCTTGCGCGGACTTCGCAGCGTTTACACTTCGAAGCGGCGGATGCTGATGATGGAGATGGGGTCCTGGGGCACGTCGCCGTGGCCCATGTAGTTCTTGGTGCGCACGGTGCTCATCTTGGTGGCCACGTCCTGGCCCTCGGTGACCTTGCCGAACACGGCGTAGCCGTAGCCCTGCGGGTTCGGCGCGGTGAAGTTCAGGAAGTCGTTGTCCTTCACGTTGACGAAGAACTGGCTGGTGGCGCTGTTCGGGTCCATGGTGCGGGCCATGGCCAGGGTGAAGGCCAGGTTGGGCAGGTCGGCGCTGGCCTCGTTCTTGATGGGCGACTTGTTCGCCTTTTCGCGCATCATCATGTCCATGCCGCCGCCCTGGATCATGAAGTTCTTGATGACGCGGTGGAAGATCAGCCCGTCGTAGAATTCCTCGTCCACGTAGGACAGGAAGTTGGCCACGGTTTCCGGGGCCTTGTCGGCGTAAAGTTCCACGAGCATTTCACCCATGGAGGTTACGATGAGCACAGTGGGATTGGACATTCTCTCTCCTTGGTCCGCCGGACGAGGGGGGTCGCCTGGCGGTGTGTAGTCTTTATTTGTTGGCGAACTGGGCGTTCTTGCGTTCCCAGAACTCTTCGAACTCCTGGCGCAGGCTGTCGATGAGCTCTTTCACGCTGACGATCTTGTCCACGCGCCAGACGTTCTCGCCGCAGAAGGCGAAGCCGTGCTTCAGGATGCCCCTCTTGGCGCTCACCAGGGCCTGGGAGATGCAGTAGGGGGCATGGACAACGTCGCAGGTCTTGACGCAGTGGAACGGGCATTTGAAGGGTTTCTTGCGGCCCTCGCGCACGGCCAGGAGGAAATCGTTCATGATGGCGCGGCCGGGCATGCCCACCGGGCTCTTGATCACGGTGACGTCCTCTTTGCGGGCCGCGATGAAGGCCTCCTTGAAGGCGATGTCGGCGTCGCACTCGTGGGTGGCCACGAAGCGGGTGCCCATCTGCACGCCGGAAGCGCCCAGCTCGAGGTATTTGGCGATGTCCGCGCCGGTGTAGATGCCGCCGGCGGCGATGACCGGGATGCGGCGTCCGCTCTCGGCCTCAAAGGGTTTCACGGCCGCAACCACCTCGGGCAGGATTTTCTCCAGGGCGAAGTTGGGGTCGCTCAGCTCCTCGGGCTTGAAGCCCAGGTGGCCGCCGGCCATGGGGCCCTCCACCACGAAGCCGTCGGGCAGGTAGTCGTACTTGGCCAGCCACTTCTTGCAGAGCACGGCGGCGGCGCGACCGGAGGAGACGATGGGCACGAGCTTGGTGCGCACGCGGGCGCGCAGCTCCTCGGTCAGGTCTTCCTTGAGGTACTTGGGCAGGTCCAGCGGCAGCCCGGCGCCGGAAAAGATGATGTCCGCGCCTTCGCGGATGGAGGTGCGCACAAGGTCCGCGAAGTTGGTCAGGGCGACCATGATGTTCACGCCGAGGAGGCCCTGGGTCATCTTGGCCTTGGCCTTGCGGATCTCATCGCGCAGGGCCCGGATGTTGGCCTCGGTGGGATTTTTGCCAACATCAGGCTCACCCATGCCGATCATGGCCGCAGCGATGACGCCGACGCCGCCCTCGTTGGCCACGGCTGACGCGAGACCGGAGAGGGAGATGCCGACACCCATGCCACCCTGGACGATGGGAATCTGCGCGACACGGTCGCCAAAATGCAGTTCAGGTAGCTTCATCATGCTCGTGGTCCTCACTTGTGTTGAGGCCTTGTTCCGTGTTTTTCAATTCTTGTCAAGGAGTCATGAAGCGGCACGGCTCTAGAGCTTCACAAGCCTGGGGAGGACATATTTGTCCAGGAGCATGCCAGAGAAGAAAAGTGAACTGGTAAATGCCGGGGAGATGGAGTTGAGCACATGCACGCTTGAATCCGTGCCCTCAATGACGAAATCCATTACCAGTTCGTTCTTCTTCACGTCAACCAGCTGGGGCCGGATGCCCGCCTTGGGCGAGTTCTCGATGTCCTCCATGGCCAGTTCCTTCACGAGCTTGCGGGCGTCGTTGAAGAAGTACCTGAAGGAGTATTTGCGTGGCTCCTCAAGGGCGACTTCGCGGAACTTCTTGTTGCGCAGGAAAAGCAGGGCGTCGCGCAGGAGGATGCTTGGCGCCTCGGAATCGATGCCGGACAGGATGCCGTAGTTCTCGCGGCCCAGGGCCGGGATGGCCGTGGGGCCGAGGTAGACGTCGCCGTGCACCCCGCGCGTGAAGTGCACGCCCAGAAACGGGTTCTTGATGTTCGGCACCGGGTAGATGCTGCCCCGGATGGTGTGGGCCTTTTCGGCTTTGAGCTTCTTGTAGATGCCCTTGAAGGGGATGAGCTGGTAGTCCTTGCCCAGGCCGAAGGCGTGAGCCACCACGTCGCCGTAGGCCCCGGCGGCGTTGAGGAAAAAGGCGCAGGAGACGTCGCCGTTTGTGGTCCGTATCCGCAAGCGCCTGCCCTCGGGCGAGCCCAGGCCGGTGAAGCGCGTGTCGAAGCGGATGCGCACCTTGCCGGAGTCGAGCAGCTCCTGCTGGATGCTTTTCAGGATGGCCTTGGGGTCCACCACGGCGGTGTAGTGCGAGAACAGGGCCTGCCCGGCGCTCTTGGCGTTGGGCTCGATCTCCGCGAGCTGGGCGTCGTCGATGAGCTCGACCTTGGCCCCGTTCTGGGTTGCGCGGGCGTACAGTTCGCGCAGGGTGGGCAGCTCGGACTCGTCGCGCGCCACGATGACCTTGCCGGTCTTGAGCAGCGGCAGGCCGCGCTCCTCGCAGTACTGCTTCATGCGGAAGTTGCCCTCAAGGCAGGACTGGGCGCGCAGGGAGCCGGGGGCGTAGTATATGCCGGCGTGGAGCACGCCGCTGTTGCGGCCCGAGGCGTGGCGGCCGGCCTCGGGCTCCTTGTCGATGATCAGGATGTCGTCGTACCCGGCGGCCACCAGGTCGCGGGCCACGGTGAGGCCGACGATGCCCGCGCCGCAGATGAGGATGCTCGCAGTGATCATGTACCCGTTCCTTGAGTTTGTCCCTTGGGTTCAAGAGTCTGTGAGAAGTTCGAAGCCGGTGGCCGGGTCGCGTCTGCGCGTCATGCCCAGGCCCAGGAGCTCTATAATCAGGAATTCGCCGATGGTCCAGACATCGATTCCTGGGCGGATGCAGCCCACCCGGGCCTCTTCGCCCTGGCCAAAGGCCCCGTGCATGTGCAGCCTGGGGCGGCCCTCGGCGTCCGGGAACAGGGTGCCCACGGCGGCGACTTCCTGGGTTCCGATCAGGGCCGTGAGCACGGGCACCGGCGGCATGACCGTCTTGCCGTCAGGCCCGGCCAGTGGGCCGGTGACGATTGTGCCCTTGTCCACCCCGCCCACCAGGGCGCAGAAGGCCCGGCTCACGCCGCGCTCCAGGGCGAAGGCCTCGATGCAGTCCGGCAGGCGCTCCCCGTGCTCCAGGCGCAGCACAAAGACCCGGCCCAGGGTTCCTTCGGCAACTTTCATGCTCTTGTCTCCACTTGTCTTTGCTGCTTACCCGCAGCATGGGCCCTGGTAGTCGCACCAGTCGCAGTGCCGCCCGCTGCGGGCCGGGAATTCGGAAGCTGTCAGCAGATGCTCCAGCAGGAAGGCCACCAGGGCCGGGACCCGTTCCCGGATGACGGCGGAACGTTCCTCCTGCGCGACGTCATCCGGAAAGAACGGCCGCTCGGCGCCGTCGCTCTTGAGGGCCACCCAGGCGGCGTTGACCGGCTGCCAGGTTCCGCTGGCGCCAAGCAGGTGCAGGTACAGGGGTAGCTGCACGTCCAGGCCGGAATCGGCCAGCTCGGCCAGCAGGGCGGCGGCCTCGGGCGAACCCGGAGGGCAGGCGGCCATCCGTTCAAACAGCCCGGCGTCGAGCCAGGCGTCGCAGCCGCCAGCCTTCACCGTGCCGGTCTTGTAGTCCAGCACCACATGCCCGGCCTCGCGCCCGGCCTCGCGCCCGGCCTCGCGATGGTCGATGCGGTCGATCTGGCCGTGCAGGCGGATGTCCAGGCCCGCCGCGCAGAGCTGCGTCTCCACGCGAAGCTCCAGCTCGACCACAATGGTGGCGGGCGTGGCGGCAAGGAAGCGGTGCAGGCGTTCGCGCGCAGCGGCGAACAGGGCCACCCGTCCGTCGTAGGGCAGACTGAGAGCCTCGGCCTCTGCGGCCAGGGCCGTTTCCAGCAGGGCGTAGAGGACCTTCTCGTCGAGCATCTCCGGTGTGAGGGCCTGGCCCTGCAGGGGGGTGAAGAAGTCGCGCAGCACGCGGTGCACCAGCTCGCCGAACAGGGCGCGGTCGCCGTCCTCGGCCACCTCCTGCATGGGCCGCAGGTTCAGCACGCGGCGGTAGAAGGCCTGCTTGGGACAGCTGAGCCAGTCCTCCAGGGCCGAGGGGGAGAGACCCTTGTCGCGCAGGCGCCCGGCCAGCCGCTGGCGGATGGCCTCGGTCACGCGGATGGCCGGGCGGCTCGGCAGGATGGCCGCCACCGGGAAGCTCACGGCTTTCAGGGGGGCGTTGGCGACGCTTTCCGGCTGCGGCTTCACCAGCCTGCCCGTGGCCCGCTCCAGCTCCCAGAGCATCTGCTCCACGTAGCGGCTGCGCACGCTCTTGCCTTCCAACGCTCCGGGCCTTACCCCTGCCTGATACAGCACGCAGACCTCCTGCGCGCCCATGAGCAGCCGGAAGAAGTTGTGCGCGGCCACGTTGTCGCGTTCCCGCGCGCCGGGCAGGCCCAGGGCCAGGCGCAAGGGGTCGGGCAAAAGCGGGTCCGGGGCCGAGGCGCCGGGCAGATTTTCTTCTGTGGCGTCGAGGATGAACAGCCGCCGGAACCGGAGCAGGCGCGTTTCGAGCATGCCCAGCACCTGCATGCCGGCCAGCGGCTCGGGCTCGAAGGACACGCGCTCGGCCTCCAGCAGGTGCCGCAGGATGAGGAACAGGAGGCCCTGGTCGTACTCCTCGTCGGCCAGGATGCTGCCGGTCAATTCCGGCACCACGGACTGCCACAGGCGCAGCAGGCATTCGGCGTCGATGAGCAGGTGCTGCCAGGAGTCGCCGCCCCGGCGGCGCAGCAGGTCGCAGAGCCCGGCCACGGCCTGTCCGGTCTGGCGCAGGGTCGAGAGGCCCGCAAAGCGCGTGAAGCAGGCGTCCAGCACCTCCTGGTGCAAAGCGCGCAGCTCCTCTTCCGGAACGTTCGTCTCGTCCGGGTCAAAGGCCAGGGCCCACTCAAAGGGCGACTGCCGGGCGCTGGACGAGCGGATGTGGCGCTCCCAGGACGGGTAGGCGCTGCGTAGCGGGGTCTCTTCGCCTGCGCGGAGCATGCGCAACAGCGGCTGGCGCGAGAGCGCGATGAGGTCGCGCCAGAGGAACCGGCCCGCGCCGTCGCCGTTTTCGTGCAAAACCAGTATCGTCTCCAGCAGTTGGGCCAGGGCCGAGCGCATGAGCGGGTAGCCCATGCTGATGTTGACATCAACGGCGGGCAAATGGTGCATCACCGGGATCAGCGCTCCGGGGTCGGGCAGCACGATGGCCGTGGACCGGGTGTCCGTGAGTGCGGCCAACTCGCGCTCAAGGGCGTAGAGCTGCGAGTGCAGGTCAAAGCCTTCGTAGAAGCGGCGCACCTGGGGCAGGGGATTTTCGGGCGCTTCGACTTCCAGCACGGCCCTGGCGCGCCAGGAGCGCAGGACGCGGGCGTGTTCGCGCGCGGGCCAGGCGACCTCGCCGTTCTTTCCAGCTTGGGCCAGGGCCGGGTCCGAGTGCCAGAGCACAAGCGCCCCGGAGCGCTCCCAGAGCCTGCGCAGCACGGCTTCCTCGGTGGGACTCAGGGCGTGGAACCCGGCGAAGATCAGGCGTTCGCCGCTCAGGCTGGCCTCGATTTCGTCCAGCCGCGTGGACAGCAGCAAGGCGTCCAGGCCCGAGGTGGTCCAGCCGCGCTGCTGCATTTCGGCCTTGTAGGCCGCGTCGATGCCGCCGAGTTGGCCGAGCAGGGCCTCGGCCCAGGGCAGCACGGAACCTTCCAGGTGCCCCAGGTCCTGCGGCGTGATGGCGTGGCGGGCCAGCTCTTCCAGCAGCGCGGCCAGCCGCGCGCCCCAGGGGAAAAAGGCCCGGGCCGTGTCGTCGAGTTTTGCAAAGGGCCCATCGGCCAGGCCGAGGCCGCGCACCACGCCGTGCAAGAGGCCGATGCGGTCGAGCTTCCCGGCGCGCCTGGGGGGCATTGCCGAGGGGCCGGAGAGGTTTTGGCGCAGGGAGCGCAGGAACTCGTCCAGGGCCTGCATGCGCGGCAGCAGCACAGGCCGGGGCAGGTCGGCGCGGGCGGCCAGGGCGGCGCGCAGGTGCCGCGCCGGGCGGTTGTGGGGAAAGACGATGCGCGTGCGCGACAGGTCAAGGCTGGCGGCCTCGGCCACCAGCCGGTCGGCCAGGGCCTCGATGAAGTCCGCGCTCCAGGGCACGATGCGCACGGGGTTCATGGCCGCACCTCAGAGGAGAGTTCCACGGGTTCAAGAACCCGGCGGTCCAGGTACACGAGCAGCCCGCGCGGGGCCTTGCCCAGGGCCTGGGGCAGCTGGCGCGCCAGGGTGAGGTACGCGCGGAGCTGTCTGGCGTGCTCGGGCTTGGCCTGGCCGGTCTTGAATTCCAGCACCATTGGGCCGTCCGGGGTGAAGTGCAGCAGGTCGGGCCGCTGGAACGCGCCGTCTCCGGTGAGGATGGTCAGCTCGCCTTGGCCCTGGCCCAGGTGCGGCCGGGCCTCGGGCCGGGTGAGCAGCCAGCGCAGCATGTCCG
>CAZXZF010000014.1:0-23973 GCA_964645095.1 uncultured Desulfocurvus sp.
AAAACGCCCATCAGCCGAATCGGAGAGGCTGTGAACAACGTCTTGCAACTCCACAGCTAGCGCGCAAGCCGCAGCCCAATACACCGGCCGAAGGCCGCGCTTTTCATCCGCGCCTACATCAAGTAAGAAGCACCGGGAATAGCCAAGAAGCGGACAAACAAGGAGAACCCATGGCCCGCCCGCTCCCGCCCGGCTTCCCTATCGTCTCCATAGCCCCCCCGGCCCTGGCTGACAAGCTCAGGCTGGCCCTGCCGCAGTGGTGCATGGGCCTGGAGGAGCCCGGCCTGGCGCGCAACCTGGCCGCCCGGGCGCTTTTGTCCGGCGATGCCGGGCTCTTCGCCTGCGGCGCGGGCCTGGCCCTGTGGAGCTGGCAGCGCGCGCCGCTGGAGCCCGGGCGCATCCTGCTGCTGCTGGAGGCCCTGGCCGCCTTCAGCCCGCCGCACGCTGCCGCAGGGCCCGGAACCGGTTCCCTGGCCGAATTTTTGAACCGGCTCAAGTCCAGCCTGGAGGGCCAGCCCGAGCCCGACGAGGTGGCCGCGCTGCTGGCCGCAGGCGACACCGCCCTGGCCGTGCGCCTGCTCTTGCCGCGCCTGCGCGACCCGGTCCAGGGCGTGGCCTGGCTGGCCTCGGCCTGGGACGGCATGCTGCGCCTGGGCAGCCCGGACCTCTGCGCCGCCGCGCTCTCGGCCTGCCCCTGGCCCGGGGCGCTGTTGCCCCTGCGCGCGCGTCTGGCCGCAGAGCTGTCCTTCCTCTTTGATGCGCCCGAGGCCGCGCTCCAGGTCCTGGCCGAGGTGGACGAATCCCTGTTCGGGGCCTGGGCCGGGTATCTGCGCGCCGAGCTGCTGCTGCGCCTGGGACAGGGCGACCCTGCAAAGAGCCAGCCTGGGCGCGAGCTTTTGGCCGAAATCTTCGCGGCCCTGCCCTGGCACACGCACCTGGGGCTCAAGCTGCACGCCCTCTGCTTCCCGTTGCCCGTGGCCGCGCCCGCCGCCGCAAAAGACGCCACCATCCTCATCTATTCCTGGAACAAGGCCGGGCTCGTGCGCCAGACCCTTGCCAGCCTGGCGCGCACGGACATCACCGGCGCGCGCATCGTGGCCCTGGACAACGGGTCCACAGACGGCACCGGCGAGGCCATGGAGGAGTGCCGGGCGCTCTTTGCCCCTGGGGCCATGAGCGTGGTGCGCCTGCCGGTGAACATCGGCGCGCCCGCCGCGCGCAACTGGCTTCTGTCCCTGCCCGAGGTGCGCGAGCGGGCCTGGGCAGTGTTCCTGGACGACGACGTGATCCTGCCCGAGCGCTGGCTGTTGCGCCTGCTTGGCGCAGGCCAGGCCGATTGTCTGGCAGGCGGGCGCTGCGGGGCCGTGGGCTGCCGCATCGTTTCGGCCGGCCGGCCCACCTGCCTGCAGTCCGCCGACTACCAGCTTTTCCGGCCCGGCGCTGGCCCGCGGACCTTCGAGGACCGGCCGGATCTGGTCAACGTCTTCGACAACTGCGCAGGCGGCCTGGACATAGGGCTCTATAGCTACGCGCGCCCGGCCGCGCACGTGTCCGGCTGCTGCCACGCCCTGCGCATGTCCGTCCTGGCCGAGCTGGGCGGCTTCGACATCGCCTTCTCGCCCACCCAGTTCGACGACCTGGAGCGCGACCTGCGCTCCGCCGTGGCCGGGCGCGGGGCCGTGTACTGCGGGGACGTGGCCGTGGCCCACGTGCAGCACTCCAGCCTGGCCAAGGCCAAGGGCCCGGCGGCCATCGGCCAGGTCATGGGCAACAAGCTCAAGCTGGAGGGCAGGTTCGCCCCGGCGGACCTCACGGCTGTGTCCGAGGCCGGGCTGGCGGCCCTTTGGGCGGACATGTCCGTCAAATGGACGGAGCTGGCGGGCAAATGGACGGAGCTGGCGGGCAAATGGACGGAGCTGGCGGGCCGATGATGGTGCTGGCCGCGGGCTGAAACGGGCTTATGGCGCCGGAAGGCGCTTTGCATTTTCGGGCGCCTGTGCTAGTCAGCGCTCATGGAACAGAAATTTCATTCAGCCCGGACGCCAGCCTGCCGGGGGCGCATGCCCCTGGTTGTCCTGGCGCTGGCGGCTCTGACGCTCTGGTCCTGCGCCCCGGTGTCCCAGGACGTGGGGCATCTGCGCCGCGACGCCTGGTCCCTGGAGGAGCCGCGCTCCCTGCTGGTGAAGTTCATGCGCTTCGACTATCAGGTCCAGCCCGTGGGCGGCGACGTGGCCGGGGTCAAGGGCTGGGCCTATCTGGACACCGGCAAGGTGCCGGATTGGGCCAAATGGGTTGATTCCCTGGTCCTGACGGTCTACCTGAGCGACCCCGAGGGGCATGTGACGGCCCAGGATTCACGCAGCTTTCTGCCCCGCGCGGCCAGTTCCGACGAGGGCGTGCCCTTCGAGTTCTCCCTGCGCCCGGAGCAGTGGGGCAAAAGAGCCCTGTTCGTCACCTTTGGCTATCGGGTCGTTTTGACCGAGGGCCGGGACGTGCAGGGCGGCAAGCAAACATTTTTCGCCAGCGAAGACGCGATCACGAGGTGACCCATGCCCCTTCCCGGTGGTCAAGACACAGTCGTCATGAAGCGCGTGAGCCAGGGCTCGTTTCTGCAGCGCACCGTGCTCAAGCACAACGTCATCTTCACCGAGGGCAGCAAGGGCGACGAGGCCTACCTGCTCGTGGACGGCAAGGTGGAGATCTCCGGGGCCGTGGACGGCCGCAAGAAGGTTTTTGCGATTCTGCAGCCCGTCTCGATGTTCGGGGAGATGGCCCTGTTCCTGGATGATCGCGGGCGCACGGCAACGGCCATCGCCCTGGAGGACTCCAAGGTCGTGGTCCTGAACCGCGACGACTTGGAGGGCTTCATAGGCTCCGCCCCGCCAGCCATCGCGGCCATGCTGAACACCCTGGTCGCGCGGCTCAAGAGCACCACCAAGAAGGCCCTGCGCGCGCCCAACGTGCCCATGGGCATCGTGCGCATCCTGGACCTGTTCGAGTCCAACGGCCTCAACGAGGTGGGCTATGACCAGGCCGTGCGGCACATGTCGGACATCTTCGTCTGCAGCCCGCAGACCATCGAGGGCTATCTCCAGGGGCTGGCGCAAAAGGGCCACATCGTCGTGGACACCAGCGGCGGGAGCGGCCCGGCCACAAGCGGACGGCGCGTGCTGCGCATCCTGACCCCGCAGCTGCTCCATGTGGTGATCAACACCCCCAAGCCCGAGAGCGCTTAAAGCCGCCCAGGCGCGCCTTCGGCCTGGCCCTCCAGGGCCACCAGCTCCATCTTGCCCCAGACCGCGAGCTTGCCTCCGGCCTGGGCGAACACGCCCTCCAGGCCCAGCGGGGCCATCTTGCGCGCGGTCTTGAGCACCAGGTCCAGGTCGTCGCCGGTGTCGATCAGGTTGGCCAGGGCCGTGGCTGCGGCGTCGGCCAGGGCGCCGCTTTTGGAGCGCACCACCACCAACTCGCCCTGGCCGAGGGAGAGCGACGGCCCGATGGTCGCCGAGGAGGCGCACAGGCTCACCGGGAAATCGCCCTTCTTCAGCCGCAGGCCGAGGCGCGCGCCGCTTGCCGGGTCGCCCAGCAGGGCCACCACGCGCTCGCGGGTGGAGTGCATGAAGATGTCGCCGCCGTTCTCCACGATGATGTTCGGGCTTTGCGGACGGAAGTGGTCGGCCACGAGCTGGGCAAAGGTTCCGGCCACGGCGGCCATGGGCCCGACGTTGACCAGCCCGGCTGCGCGGGCCATCTCCCTGGCCACCAGCGGGGCGCTGTCCGGTGCCGGCACCGGGCGCAGGCTCTCGCGGAAGCCGGGGGTCAGGAGCATGAAGCTTTTCAGCTCGCCGCGAAGCGTGCGCACCAGGTCGAGCATGGGCCCCGAGAGGTCGCGTTCGGCGGTGACGAAGAGGTCGGTCTGCTCCAATACCACCTGGAAGCTCACCTCGCCGTGCTGCGGGGTGATGGTCTCGCGGTAGCTGCGGTGGGCCGAAAGGAATACTTGCTTCGTCATGCGTTAGAGGGTACCAGAACCAAGCGGCGGCGAAAAGAGGCATCTGCCCTGCCGCCTGAACCGGGTTGCCCTCCGGGGGCTTGACGAGCGCCGTCGACCCGGCTATAGGGCTTGGTTCCGCGTTGGCGGAGAAAAATAAGACCGACACTCCCAGGAGAAATCATATGAGCAAGCGTACTTATCAGCCCAGCAAGATCAGAAGGAAGCGCACCCACGGATTCCTCGTCCGCTCCCGCACCAAGGGCGGCCAGGCGATGCTCCGCCGCCGCCGTCAGAAGGGGCGCAAGAGATTAGCCCTCTAGGCTGGCCAAGAAGCCGCCGCCTGCTCGCCAGTTCGCGGTTCACCGCCTGTTACGAGCAGGGCCGGAAGTTTTACACCCGGCATTTCGTCCTCTTTGTTCTGCCCCGCGAAGACGCGGGCGAGGGCCTGAGGCTCGGGCTTACCGTGAGCCGGAAGGTCGGACGGGCGGTGCGGCGCAACCGCATTCGACGCGTGTTGCGCGAGTTTTTCAGGCTGCACCAGGAAGAGATCGACAGGCCCCTGGACATCGTCGTTGTCCCGAAACGTAATCTGGACCCGAAGACCGTCGATCTGGCCCTGGTGGAACAGGAGTTCCCCCCCGTGCTTTCCCGCGTGCTGCGGGAGGCCTCGGCGGCGGCGCCCCACGAGAGGCCCTGATGCGCATAGACCTGCGCTCTTCATTGCGCGCTGCGGCGCGATCCGTGCTGCTGGCGCTCATATGGCTGTACCAGCGGCTGCTCTCTCCCCTGTTCGCGGGCTCTTGCCGCTTTGAGCCCTCCTGCTCTGAATATGCCCGGCAGGCCGTGCTGATCCACGGTCCGGCCAAGGGCAGCCTGCTGGCTGCGTGGCGCGTCTTGCGCTGCCAGCCCCTGTGCCGAGGCGGGTATGATCCCGTACCCCGGCCCATTTCCCACAACATCCCCGACCCCCACGCGAGCTGACACCATGGACACAAAACGCCTGATCATCGCACTCTCCCTTTCGCTCATTGTGCTCTTCGGCTGGAGCTACCTCTTCCCGCCCGCCGAGCCGGCCGCCCCGCCCGCGCCTGTGGCCCAGCCCGAGGCCAAGCTTGAGCCCGGCGCGAGCGCCCAGGCCACGGCCGCCCAGGCCGCTGTGCCCATCCCGCCAGCCAGCCAGGCGCGCAAGATTTCCGTCAAGACCCCGCTGTTCTTCGCCCGCTTCAGCAGCCAGGGCGGCGTGCTGGAACGCTTCGACCTGCTCAAGTACCGCCAGACCATCGACCCCAAGTCCCCGGCCATCGACATGGTCGGCGACAAGGCCCGCGACCGCTCGGCCCTGGGCGTGGTGCTCAAGCCCGTCGGCCAGGAGATCCACACCTGGAACAGCCCCACCTGGGCCTCCGACGGCCAGGACATGGACCTCAAGGCCGGGGAGAAGAAGACCCTGACCTTCACCGGCGAGGCCGGCGGCCTGCGCCTTGAGCGCCGTTTGAGCTTGAGCGCCGACTCCTATCTGATCACCGAAGAGCTGCTGGTGACCAACCCCGGCGCCAGCGCCGTCACCGGGCACGTGGCCTTCACCGCCGCCAGCGAGACCCTCTCGGCCAGCGGCGACGACAAGTACAACCCCACGCGCATCGCTTACGGCCCGGCCAAGGGCGGGTTCGAGGAAGTGACCAGCCTGGAGGACATGGAGAAGAAGGGCGTCGACTCCAAGGGCAGCGTCAACTGGGGCGCCATCGAGAGCAACTACTTCCTCTTCGCCATCCTGCCCGGCGCAGCCGAATCCCAGCTGAACGGCCTGTACAAGTCCAACGTGTTCAACCTGGCCGTGTCCCAGGCCGTGAACATCGCGCCCGGCCAGACCCAGACCCTCAAGTGCTCGTACTACATGGGCCCGGCGGACCGCGCCGTGCTGGCCGACATGCCGGGCAAGCTGGCCGAGGCCGTGGATTTCGGCTGGTTCCACCTCATCGCCGTGCCGCTTTTGAAGCTGCTGAACTGGTTCTACCAGTACGTGCACAACTACGGCGTGGCCGTCATCCTCCTGACCGTGCTCATCAAGATCATCTTCTGGCCGCTGTCGCAGAAGAGCTACAAGTCCATGGACCAGATGAAGCGGCTGCAGCCCATGCTGACCAAGCTGCGCGAGAAGTACGCCGACGACAAGGAGCGCCTGAACCAGGAAGTCATGGCGCTCTACAAGACGTACAAGGTGAATCCGGCCGGCGGCTGTCTGCCCATGGTCGTGCAGATCCCCGTGTTTTTCGGCCTGTACAAGGCCCTGCTCGGCTCCATCGAACTGCGGCACGCCCCGTTCATCAGCCACGTCCCGTTCACGGACCTTGTCTGGATGGCCGACCTGTCGGTGAAGGACCCCTTTTATGTCACCCCCCTGATCATGGGGGCCACCATGTTCATCCAGCAGAAGATGACTCCCTCCGGCGGCGATCCCATGCAGGCCAAGATCATGTTGCTCATGCCCGTGGTCTTCACCTTCATGTTCCTGAACTTCCCGGCGGGCCTGGTCGTCTACTGGCTGGTGAACAACGTTCTCTCCATCGGCCAGCAGTGGTGGATGATGCGCAAGGCTTAAGCCAGGTGGCCAAGAACGACCTGCTGGGAGGACAATTGTGAGCGACGCCAAAGAATTCCAGGGCAAAAACCTGGACGAGGCCATTGAGGCCGCATGCAAGCATTATGATCTGAAACGCGACAAGCTGGAGATCGAGATCCTCTCCGGCGGCTCCTCGGGCATTTTCGGCCTGGTGGGCGTCAAGAAGGCCACCGTGCGCGCCAAGCCGCGCGGCAGCTTGAAGTCCATGGTCGAGGACCAGCCCGTGGCCGAGGCCAAGCCCGAGCGCCAGTCCGAGCGGCCCCGCCGCGAAGACCGTCCGCGCCAGGAAGAAAGGCCCCGCAGCGAAGATCGCCCGCGCCAGGAAGAAAGGCCGGGGCGCCGCGAGCCCGAAGCCCAGCCTGCTGTCCAGGCCGAGGCCGCCAGGCCCGGCCAGCCCTCGGCGCAGGCCGAGACCGCCGAAGGCCAGGAGGCGCGCGCCGAGCAGGCCCGCCGCAGCGAGCGCGGCCGCCGTGGCCGTGGCCGTGGCCGTGGCGAACGCCAGCCCGAGCGCCAGCCCGAACGTGGTGACCGCCAGCCCGATTCCATCGGCAACCGCCCCCCCCAGGCCCGGCCCGAGCGCGACGGCAACCGTCCCTCCGAGGACCGGCCCGAGCCCAACGGCAACCGCATCCCGGAAGTCCGGCCCCTGCCGCCTGACCGCGACGGCAACCGCGACCCCAGCCGCGACGCCAACCGCGACGCCAATCGTTTCGGCGAAGGCCGCGCCGACTCCGGCCGTGGCCGTGGCCGCGACCGTGACCGCCCCCGCCGCGATTCCGGCGATTCCCGGCCCCCGCGCCGCGACGCCCAGCCCGGCGATCTGGGCAGCGAGGACGAGAACGGCGCGCCCCAGGGCATCGGGCATCTGGACCAGGTGTTGCTGGAGCAGGTCGCCCGCGAGGTGACCCAGAAGCTGCTGCTGCCCCTGGTGGAGAACGCCCAGGTCAGCGTGACCCTGCTCTCCGACCGCGTCAGCGTGCGCATCGAGGACCCCGAGAATTCCGGCCTGCTCATCGGCCGCGAAGGCCAGACCCTGGCCTCCATCCAGTACCTGGTGAACCGGCTCGTCAGCAAGCGCATGGATGCTTCCGTGCGCGTGCAGATCGACGCCGGGGATTATCGTGAAAACCAGGATGAGAGATTGCGCCAGATCGCCCGGCACCTGGCGGACAAGGCCATGAGCACGGGCCGCACCCAGAGCACCCGGCCCATGAGCTCCTACCACCGCCGCGTGGTGCACCTGACCCTGCAGGAGGACGAGTTCGTCTTCACCCGCAGCAAGGGCGAGGGCTCCATGAAGCGCGTGCTCATCATGACCAAGCGCAAGGGCAAGAACGGCGAGCTCCTTGAGGACGCTCCCGGCGACCAGACGTTCCAGGAGTACAGCGACCCCGCCGCGGAATAAGCCCCGGCCCAGACCCGACACCGCCGCCGGGGCAGGGGACGTTTGCGCGTTCCCGCCCCGGCGTTGTCTTTGGAGGCCCCACGTGAGCAGCACCGCCCCCGGCACCGGCCAGGACAGCGCCCCCGGCTCGGCCCCCGGCTCGGCCCCCGGTTCGGCCATCGACACCATCGCCGCCATCGCCACGGCCCCGGGCCCCGGCGCCGTGGGCATCGTGCGCCTGAGCGGGCGGCAGGCCCTGGCCCTGGCCGGCGCCCTGTTCCGCTCCAGCCACCCCGGATTTTCCGCTCTCAAGCCCCGCCATCTGCACCACGGCAGCCTGGTGGACGCCGCCGGCCGCGTGCTGGACGAGGCCCTCGTGGCCGTCATGCCCGGCCCCGGCTCCTTCACCGGCGAGGACACGGCGGAGTTCTTCTGCCACGGCGGACCGGCGGTGCTGCGCGCCGTGCTGGAGGAGCTCCTGGCCCTCGGGGCGCGGCTGGCCCGGCCCGGCGAGTTCACCCTGCGCGCCTTCCTGAACGGCAAGCTCGACCTGACCCAGGCCGAGGCCGTGGCCGAGACCATCGCCGCGCCCACCCGCGCGGCCCTGCACCTGGCCCAGCTCAAACTTTCCGGGGCGCTCTCCCGGCGCATCGGCACCCTGCGCCAGGCCCTTGAGGACTTGCGCGCGCGCCTGTGCCTGGCCGTGGATTTCCCGGACGAGGACATGGAGTGCCTGCCCCTGCCGCAATTGCGCCAGGAGGCCCTGCAGGCGGCCCAGGGCGTGGAGCGCCTGTTGGCGGGCGTTGAGCGCGCGCGGGCCTGGCGCGAGGGCGTGCTGGCCGTGCTGGCGGGCCGGGTCAACGCGGGCAAGTCGAGCCTGCTGAACGCGCTTGTCGGCCGCAGGCGGGCCATCGTGTCCGCCACGCCGGGCACCACCCGCGACTACCTGGAGGAGCAGTTGGACCTCTCCGGGCTGCTGGTGCGGCTGGTGGACACCGCCGGGCTGCGCGGGCCGGTGGGCGGGCCGGGCGGGATTGGGGAGGAAGCCTTGGGCGGCACCGACATGGGCGACATGGGCGACGCCGTGGACCCGGTGGAGGCCCAGGGCCAGGACCTGAGCCGCGAGTTCATGGGCCGCGCCGAGGCCGTGCTCTACGTGCTCGACGCCTCAACGCCCCTGCACCCCGTCGACCGGACGGCGTTGGCTGGCCTCGCGCCGGGGCGCACGCTGGTGGTGCTGAACAAGTCGGACCTGCGCGCCAGCCAGGACTTCTGCGGCGAGGCGCTGGACGCTGCGCGCGGCCTGGGGCTTTCGTGCGTGCGGGTGTCGGCCAAGACCGGCGAGGGGCTGGAGGAGCTGTGCGCGCGCCTGCGCGAGGGGCTGTTGGGCGGACGGACAGGCGGTCGGGCCGAGCCGGACCCGGACGAGGTCGCGCCCAACGCGCGCCAGGCTGCGGTGCTGCGCCTGGCGCGGGCGGAGCTCGTGGCCCTGGCCGACGACGCCGGGGCCGGGCTGCCGTACGACATCCTGGGCGTGCGCCTGGAGGCGGCCTGCCGCCTGCTCTCGGAGCTCACCGGCGAGATCGCGCCGGAAGCGGTGCTTCAGGATATCTTCTCCCGTTTTTGCATCGGGAAATAATTGAGCCTGGGGGTGCAGCCATGCGCCGATTCCTTGCCGCCGCCGTTCTTGCACTGGCCCTGCTCGCCAATGCCCAGGCCTGGGATGGCGGGCTGCTGAGCAATTGGGGCTGGGTCAATGACCTGTGGGAGTATTTCCGTCCAACGCCGAGGAAGCCTGAACGGCCAGGCCAGGCGAGCGACAATGCCTCCAAGGCGGGCGGGTATAGGCAGGCCATAGAGGCGTATGAAACGGGCCGCAGGGATAACGCCACGACACGCCTGGAGCGCCCCCAGCCTGGAAGCGCCGGGGGGCGCCATTGACGGCCGGGTGCAGATATCGGGCTGCGCGCGCGGGCTGGCGTCGCCCCAGGCGCAGGGCCCGGACATTGTGAATCATGGCGCAGACGTTGCGGGCCGGGCCAAGAAAGGATACAGGCCTATCTTCTGCGCCCGCCCCGGATGTTGAACCCCTGTTGTTCCTGGCGCGGCAACCTCAAAGGAGCCCAAACGTTTGCGCATCGCGGAGCTGATACCCACACGCCGTCCCTTCCTGTCGCTGGAGTTTTTTCCGCCCAAGGATCGCGACACCTGGCCGAAGTTCTTCGAAGAGGTCGAGAAGCTCAAGGTCCTTGACCCGCTCTTCGTTTCCGTCACCTATGGCGCGGGCGGCGGCACCCAGGCCAACACCCTGGACATCGTCACGCACCTGAAGAACCGCCTGGGCCTTGAGCCCATGGCCCACCTGACCTGCGTGGGCGCCTCAAGCGAGGCCCTGCACGGGTTCCTTGCGGCCATCACCGAGGCGGGCATCCAGAACGTGCTGGCCCTGCGCGGCGACCCGCCCAGGAACGTGGAGAACTTCTCCTTCGAGGGCCAGGAGTTCCGCCACGCCTCGGACCTGGTGGAATTCATCCGCAGGCACTACCCGGACATGGGCATCGGCGTGGCCGGCATCCCGACCATGCACCCGGAATCGGCCACGCTGGAAGACGACCTCAAGTGGCTGAAGCACAAGGTGGACGCGGGCGGGCAGTTCGTGGTCACCCAGCTCTTCTTCGAGAACGAGCTGTACCTGAAGTACGTTGCGCGCCTGCGCGAGCTGGGCGTCAGCGTGCCGATCTTGCCGGGCATCATGCCCATCCTGAGCATGAAGTCCGCCGAGTTCATCGCTGGCCTCAATGGCCGCGCGGTGTTCGGCGGCTTTTACGAGACGCTGGAGGCGGCCTTTGCCAAGGGCGGCGACGCGGCCGTGTGCGAGCTGGGCCTTGCCCACGCCACCGCGCAGGTCCAGGGCCTGCTGGACGCGGGCGTGCCGGGCGTGCACCTGTACACGCTGAACCGCGCCGAGGCCTGCCTGTCCATCATGAACAACATCAGCATCCGCTAAACGGGGGAAGACGAAAATGAGCGCACAGAATCCGAGAGTTGCAGTGGTCGGCGCCACGGGCGCCGTTGGCCGTGAGATGCTTGAGGTGCTGGCCCAGCGCCAGTTCCCGGCCTCCGAGATCGTTCCCTTTGCCTCGTCGCGCTCGGCTGGCGGCAAGGTCGAGTACGCCGGGGCCGAGCTCACCGTGCGCGAGCTGAAGGAGGATTCCTTTGCCGGGTTCGACCTGGCCCTGTTCTCCGCTGGCGGCTCCACCTCCGAGAAGTTCGCCCCGCTCGCCGCCAAGGCCGGTTGCGTGGTGGTCGACAACTCCAGCGCCTGGCGCATGGACCCCAAGTGCCCGCTGGTGGTGCCCGAGGTCAACCCGCGCGACCTGGAGTGGCATAGCGGCATCATCGCCAACCCCAACTGCTCCACCATCCAGATGGTGGTGGCCCTGAAGCCCCTGCACGACGAGGCCAAGATCAAGCGCATCGTGGTCTCCACCTACCAGGCCGTCTCCGGCACGGGCCAGAAGGCCATTGTCGAGCTGGAGACCCAGACCGCCCGGCTCATGAACGGCCAGGAGGTCATCCCCCAGGTGTACCCCTACCAGATCGCCTTCAACTGCCTGCCGCAGATCGACGTGTTCATGGAGAACGGCTACACCAAGGAAGAGATGAAGATGGTCAACGAGACCAAGAAGATCATGGGCGACGACTCCATCCGCGTCACCGCCACCACGGTGCGCGTGCCCGTGTTCTACAGCCACTCCGAGTCCGTGAACATCGAGACCGAGCAGAAGCTCACGGTCGAGGACGTGCGCCGGATCCTCTCCCAGGCCCCGGGCATCGTCGTGGCCGACTACCCGGAGAAGAAGATCTACCCCATGCCCATCGACGCCGCAGGCCAGGACGACGTATTCGTGGGCCGCATCCGCGAGGACGAGTCCATCGACAACGGCATCAACCTCTGGATCGTGTCCGACAACATCCGCAAGGGCGCGGCGCTCAATGCCGTGCAGATCGGCGAGGAGCTCATCCGCCGCAACCTGCTGCGCGTGCCCAAATAGGCCAAAGAAGGGAGACGAACATAAGGAGGGTGGCCATGCGCGTCGCCAATTCCATCGAGTACCTGGAGGCCATGCTGGAGGCCATCCGGCCCGGCACCGAAGAGGTCCTCGCGTTCTACGACCACCGCATCGGGGTCATCGGCACGGACCCGAAGCTCATGCTCATGCCCTGGGACGACCACCTGGTGCACCGGGGCGACGGCGTGTTCGAGACCATCAAGTACGTGGGCCGCAAGCTGTATCAGCTCGACCCGCACCTGCGGCGCATGAAGCTCTCCTGCCAGGCCATCCACCTGGAGCCGCCGTGCTCCTGGGCCGAGCTCAGGCAGGCGCTCATCGAGGTGGCCGGCGCGGGCAACGAGCCCGACGGCCTCATCCGCATCCTGCTGGGACGCGGGCCGGGCGGCTTCGGGGTCGACCCCTACGAGAGCCCGGTGCAGAGCCTGTACCTGGTGGCCTACCGCATGCACCAGAAGCCGGAGTCGTACTTCGACCGCGGCGTCACCGGTTTCCGCACCTCCATCCCGGCCAAGCAGGCCTGGATGGCCACGGTGAAGACCACCAACTACCTGCCCAACGTGCTCATGAAGCGCGAGGCGGTGAACAAGGGCATGGACTTCCCCTTCTGCTACGATGACAAGGGCTTTTTGGCCGAGGGCGCCACCGAGAACATCTGCCTGGTGGACGAGGCCGGGCGGCTGGTGATCCCGGAATTCACCAACTCCCTGGCCGGCACCACGCTCATGCGCGCCGTGGACCTGGTGAAGGATGAACTCAGCATCATCTTCAAGGGCGTCACCGAGGACGAGGTCTATACCGCCCGCGAGGTCATGATGGTCGGCACCAGCTTCGACTGCGTGTCCGTGGTGCGCTACAACAACAAGCCCATCCACGACGCCAAGCCAGGGCCTGTGAGCAAGCGCATCCGCGCGCTGCTCCTGGCCGACCTGGCCCTGAGCGGCACGGTGTTCTAGGACGCCAGCCGCCTGCAACGACGACAACGCCCGGTTCCCCTGTTTGGGAGGCCGGGCGTTTTTTTGTCGATCCCGGTGCGGGAGATCATGTCAGCAGCCGTCGCCGCAGCAGGCCCGCGCTGCCATCACGTCCGGCCACCACGTCCGCCCGGTTCTGCGGCGGCTCTCCCGGCCAGCCGTGTCCCTGCCCCCAGGCCCGCCCTGGGCCAGGCCTGTGCTGAAGGAAAAATGAGCGCATTGTCCTGGACAAAATCAGCGCTTTTGACCTACTGTATTACACGCTGCCTGGAACGCCGCATCGCGTGGGGCCCGGGGCGTCTTGATCTGCTTGAGGAGGTTAACGCTGTGCGTATCCTGGTCATTGACGACGACATCACCAGCAGGCTGCTGCTGCAGAAATTGCTCTCCGGCCATGGGGAATGCGTGCTGGAGGACAACGGCAAGGACGCCCTGGGAACCTTTCTCAAGGCCCTTGGCGAGGACGCCCCCTTTGACCTGATCTTCCTCGACATCGTCATGCCCGAGATGGACGGCCACGAGTTCCTGCAGACCGTCCGCCAGATGGAGGGGCAGTGGGCCGTGGCGCCCGGCCGCGAGGTCAAGGTGGTCATGACGACCTCCCTGAACAGCCCCAAGGAGGCCACCAAGGCCTTCTTCAAGGGCCAGGCCACAGGGTATCTGGTCAAGCCGGTGGACAAGAAGACCATCGACGAGAAGCTCAGGGAGCTCTTCGCTGGGACCCTGCCCGGAGAGCATGCCGGATAGGGGGCGCCCCATGCTGCCCCCCCCTGCCTCCTCCACCGACGTCCGCAAGCACTCCCAGGACGAATACGTCCGCCACGTGGTCTCGCTCATGATCACTGGCGCAGGGACCTTTTTTTCCCTGGCCTTCGGGATCAACGCCCTGCGTCTGGGGCAGCAGTTCTTGGGCTTCTTCGACCTCGCCCTGGGCATCGTGCTCCTGGGGCTGACAGCCTGGACCGTCATCCGGCCCGGGCTGCCCTTTGTGCGCAAGCTGGTGGGCATCTTCTGCACCCTCTCCTTCGCCTGCCTGCTGGTCAGCGGCGGGGCGGAGAACACGGGCATGCTCTGGAGCCTGTTGGTGCCCGCCTGCGCCTTCTTCCTGCTGGGCCTGCACGGCGGCCTGGCCCTGTGCGGGGCCTACGCCCTGTTCATCGTCGTTTATCTGGCCGTGGGCTACACGCCCGGGCACTTCCACCAGTACAGCGCGGCCTATGTCTACCGCTTCCTTGGCGTGGGCATCGTCTGCGGGCTGGTGTCCATGGCCATGGAGTACAGCCGGGTCAAGACCCAGCAGGCCCTGGAGCAGCAAGTGGAGCACGCCCGGCGCATGGAGCGGGAGCTGCGCCAGAGCGAGGAGGCCTTTCGCACGCTCTACGAGGAAGCTCCGGTGGGCATCTTCAAGTCCCTGCCCGAGGGCCGCTACCTGGGCATGAACAAGTACTTCGCGCGGCTGCTGGGCGAGCAGGACCCGGAGGAGCTGGTGCGCCGGGTCACCAGCATCCCGACCCAGACCTACTGCGACCCCGATGACCGGGAGCGCCTGTTCGGCCTGCTTGAAGAGCACGGCGAGGTCGCCAACTTCGTCACCCGGATCAAGGGCGAGGCCGGGCAGCCCCGGTGGGTCAGCCTCAGCGTGCGGGCAGCACACGGCGAGGACGGGGCCATCACCCATTTCGAAGGCTTCTGCTCGGACATCTCGGAGCGCGTCCAGTTCGAGGAGGCCCTGCGCGCAAGCAGGGAACGCTTGCGGACCTTCTTCGACGCCTCTTCGGACATGATTTTCCTCAAGGACGAGCTGTTGCGCTACGAAATGGTCAACCGGGCCCTGGCCCAGTTCTGCTCCGTCGCGCCCGAGGGCGCCATCGGCCGCACCGATGCGGAGCTCATGCCCGGCGGCTTTGCCTCAAAGCTGCTCGGCTCGGACGAAGAGGTGCTGCGGGAGGGCCGGGTCACGGTGGACAACGTGACCCTTGGGGAGCGCACCTACGAGACGCGCAAGTTCCCCGTGCCCCTGGCCGGTGGCAAGACCGGCGTGGGCGGCACCCTGCGCGACATCACCGACTTCAGGCGCGCCGAGGAGGCCCTGCGCGAGAGCGAAAAACGCTGGCGCATGATCGTGGAGACGTCCCTTGAAGGCATCTTCACCATGGACGCACAGACCAGGATCACCTACCTCAACCACCGCCTGGGGGACATGCTCGGCTATGCCCCGGAGGAGCTGCTGGGCCTGCCCATTTCGGTGGTCGTTTTCCCCGAGGACCAGGAGGCCAGCGACGAGAGGATCGCCAACCGCCGCAAGGGCGTGGTCGAGCGCTACGAGCGCCGCCTGCGCCGCAAGGACGGCGGGGAGATCGTGACCCTGCTCTCGGCCACCCCGCTCCAGGGCGACGATGGAGCGTTCCAGGGCTCCATGGCCACCTTTGTGGACATCACGGAGCTCAAGCGGGCGGAGGAGGCCCTGCGCCGGGCCACGCGCGAGGCGGAGCACGCCAGCCGCGCCAAGGGCGATTTTCTGGCCACCATGAGCCACGAGCTGCGCACGCCCTTGAACGCCATCCTGGGCATGACGCACCTGGCCTTGAGCGCGGAGCTGCCGCCCAGGCAGGAGTATCATTTGCGCATCATCGACCAGGCCTCCAGGGGCCTTTTGGCGCTCTTGAACGACATCCTGGACTTCTCCAAGATCGAGGCCGACATGCTGACCCTGGAGAGCGCCTCCTTCAGCCTGGACGAGCTGCTGGACGAGCTGACCCTGCTCCTGGGGCCGCAGATCCAGGCCAAGGGCCTGGCCTTTGTGGCGGGCCGGGAGCCCGAGGTGCCGGTCGGGCTCATGGGCGATTCCCTGCGCCTGCGCCAGGTGCTGGTGAATCTCGTGGGCAACGCCATGAAATTCACCGAGCGCGGCGAGGTGACGGTCTTTGTCCAGAGCGGCCCCGTGTCCTCCGAGGGGCTGGTGGACCTCCGCATCACCGTGCGCGACACCGGCCTGGGCATGTCCCCGGAGCAGCTGGAGCGGTTGTTCGAGCCCTTCACCCAGGCCGATTCGTCCACCACGCGCCGCTACGGCGGCACCGGCCTGGGGCTGTCCATCAGCAAGCGGCTGACGGAGCTCATGGGCGGGAACATCAGCGCCCTGAGCCAGCCGGGCAAGGGCAGCGTCTTCAGCGTGGAGGCCCGCTTCCCCGTGTCCAGCGCCGCGCGGCACCAGGGCCTGCTCCTGCCCACGGACCTGCGCGGGAAGAGGGCGCTGGTGGCCGATGCCAATGTCAGCTCCTGCGGCATGCTGGCCAAGAGCCTGACCAGCCTGGGGCTCGTGGCCGAGCAGGCCTGGTCCGCCGACGAGGTGCTGGACCGGGTGCGCCTGGGCCGGCCGCCGCTGGACCTGCTGCTCCTGGACGCCGCGCTGCCGGAGCTCGACGGGCTGGAGAAGACCCTGGCCAAGGGGCCGCCTGCCGGGGGCAAGGTCCCGGCGGTATTGCTCCTGCGCACCCTGATGGAGCTGGATGACCCGGACCAGGGCAGGGCCTGGGCTGGGCAGGCTGTGGTCATGAAGCCCGTGAGCCGCGGCCAGCTGCTCGGGGTGGTGCGCCAGGCCCTGGGGGGAGCGCCCCAAGGGCAGGGTGATCCCGGGGGCCGGTCAACGTATGGGACCGGGGGCCAGTCAACGTATGGGACCGGGGGCCAGTCAACGTATGGGACCGGGGGCCGGTCATTGAGCCAGACCGGGGGCCGGGCCGGGCGGCGCGAGCCTCCGGCGTCCCTGCGTGGCCGCCGCGTCCTGCTGGTGGAGGACAACGCCATCAACCAGCAGGTGGCCCGGGGCATCCTGGAGCAGGCCGGCATCGAGGTGACCATCGCCGATGAGGGCTCCAGGGCGCTTGCGCTGGTGCAGCCGGGCCGCTTCGACGCCGTGCTCATGGACATCGAGATGCCGGGCATGGACGGCTACGAGACAACCTTTCACATCCGCGAATACCTGGCCGACAGCGACCTGCCCATCATCGCCATGACCGCCCACGCCTTTGACGACGACCGCAGGCGCATCCTGGCCGCAGGCATGAACGACCATGTGGCCAAGCCCACGGACCCCTGGGTGCTCTTCGCCACCCTGGAGCGCTGGATCGCCCCCAGGACCGGGGCCGAGGCCATGGAGCCCGAGGCCGCCGCATCTGAAGTCGTGACGGCCGACGCTCCTGCCCGGGGCGCGGCGGAGTGCGCGGCCGAGGGTACGGCCGAGGGTACGGACGGGCTCGTCCTGCCCGGCATCGACGCAGCCGCCGGGCTGGGGCGTTTCCTGGGCGACCGCGAGCTGTACCTGACCGTGCTGGGCAACTTCCGCGACCTGCACGCCGACCAGGTGCGCAAGATCCGCCAGGCCCTGGCCGCAGGCGACGCGGGCACGGCCAGGCAGCTGGCGCATGTGGTGCGGGGCGTTGCCGCCAATGTCAGCGCCAGGGGCGTGTTCGAGACGGCCACAGCCCTTGAGCTGGCCCTGGATCTGGCCCCCGAAGGCGGCGTCCAGGGCTCCTTGGAGCCCCTGCTGGCCGCGCTGGACACGGCGCTCGCCCAGGTCATGTCCGGGCTTGCAGGCCTGCAGAGCGCCTGAGCCGCCACGGCTTCAGGGGTTCGGCGCGCAAAAGCCCTTGCCATCTGCCCTTGCCACAGGGCTGCCGGGCCGGATCATTGCCTTGGCGAAGCCGTCGGTGTACTGGAGAGCAGGCTCCGGACGAGGCCGCCAGCGCGCCTGTGGTGCATGGGCTGCCCTCACTGGCCCCGGCCCCCGGTGCTGGCCCTGCTGGTTCACGCAATGCAAACAACCTCCGCTGGAGCGATGGTGGCCAACCCTTCAGGAAGTTCTTCCCCGCCCCGCCACGACGCCCTGTCCAAGGCCGTCGGCGCGGAGCGCTTTGCTGCGGACCTCGCCCCCGAGGGCTGCCTCCTGGCCGGGGCCTTTCGGCCAGGGGCCTTGCTTGGCATCGCCCATGGCCGGGTGCGCGGGGTGGACGCCACGGCGGCCCTGGCCGTGCCCGGCGTGCTGCGCGTGCTCACCGCTGCGGACGTGCCGGGAACCAATCTCCAGGGCATCGTGCACAAGGACCAGCCCGTGCTCTGCGGCGAGGTCATCCGCCATGCCGGCGACCCCGTGGCCCTGGTGCTGGCCAGGTCCGCCGAGGCCCTGAGGGCCGGGCTCGCGGCCCTGCGCGCGGACATCGAGCCTTTGCCCGGCGTGTTCGACCCGGAGGCGGCGCTGAAGAAGGACGCGCCCCTGGTGCACCAGGGCCGGAAGAACGGCAACCTGCTGCTCGGCGCGGTCATCGAGAAGGGCGACGCCCGCGCGGCCCTGAAATCCGCGCCCATTGTGGTGCGCGGCGAATTTTCCACCCCGGTGCAGGAGCACGCCTTTCTGGAGACCCAGTGCGGGGTGGCGCAGCAGCTGCCCGACGGCGCCCTGGACATGACCGTGAGCACCCAGGCCCCGTTCCGCGACCGCTTCGAGATCGGCCACGCCCTGGGCCTGGACCCCCTGCGCATCCGCGTGCGCGCGCCGCACCTGGGCGGGGGCTTCGGCGGCAAGGACGGGGCCACGGTGCAGTGCCTGCTGGGGCTGGCCGCGCTGAACGCCTCGGGCCAAGCCGTGCGCATGGCCTGGGACCGCGAGGAGAGCATCCTGGCCGGGTACAAGCGCCACGCCGTGCGCCTGCGCTGCGCCCTGGGCGCGGACAAGGACGGCACGCTTCTGGCCTTCACCTGCCGCGCCGTCTACGACACCGGGGCCTACGCGCACCTGGGCGGCGAGGTCATGGAGCTGGGCCTGGAGCACGCCGCCGGGCCGTACCGCGTGCCGCACACGCGCATCGAGGGCCGCTGCGTCTACACCAACAACCCCATTGCCGGGGCCTTCCGGGGCTTTGGCGTGGCCCAGGTGAGCCCGGCCTTTGAGGGCCTGCTGGACGAGCTGGCGGAAAGGCTCGGCCTGGACCCGCTGGAGCTGCGGCGCAGGAACGCGCTCACCCGGGGCGACGTGAACGGCGCGGGCGTGCGCCTGGACAGCTCCGTGCACCTGGCGGAGTGCCTGGACACCCTGGCCGCGCACCCGCTGTGGCTGGGCCGCGAAGCCTGGCAGGCCGGGGCTCCGGCCTTCACCCGGCGGGGCGTTGGCCTGGCCGCGGTCTTCAACGGCATGGGCTATGGCCGGGGCCTGCCGGACATGGCCATAGCCAAGGTGGAGCTCACCGAGGCGGGCGACTTTCTGGTGTACAGCGGCGTGGCGGACATGGGCCAGGGCAACTCCTCGGCCTTCGCCCTGCTGGCGGCCCAGGAGCTGAACCAGCAGCCTGGGGCCGTGCGCCTGGTCCAGCCGGACACGGCCCTGTGCCATCCCTCGGGCTCGTCCTCGGCCGGGCGCACCACCTACACCTACGGCAACGCGCTGCTCAAGGCCTGCGCGGCCATGCGCGACAAGCTCCTGGCCCGCGCGGCCATGCCGCTGCTGCGCGACACCCTGGAGGGCCTCACGCTCGTCCCGGGCGCGGTGCGGCACGCGGCCACGGGCAAGGCCCTGCCCCTGGCCGTGCTGGCGCGCTACCTCAGCCGCGACGACCGCATCTGCGTCGCGGAGTATCTCATGCCCGTGGCCCAGGACCCGCCGGACACCGGCCGCGCCTTTCCCATCGGCTTCCCGCACCTGTTCTTCGCCTATGCCGCGCACCTGGCGCGCATCGAGGTGGACGAGCTCACGGGCCGGGTGCGCGTGTGCGACTACCTGGCCATAACCGACGGCGGGCGCGTGCTCGATCGCTCGTGCTTCGACCAGCAGGCCCAGGGCGGCGTGGCCCAGGGCATCGGCTTTGCGCTCATCGAGGATTTTCAGGTGCGCCAGGGGCTCATCCAGACCCGCGACCTGTCCACCTACCTCATCCCCACGGCCCTGGACCTGCCGGACACCCTGTCCCTGGCCGTGGAGGGCTGCGAGGACACCGGCCCGCGCGGGCTCAAGGGCGTGGGCGAGGTGGGGCTCAACGGCCCGGCCCCGGCCGTGGCCGCGGCCCTGCACCGGGCCACGGGTGCGCGCTTGCGGCATCTGCCCTTCACCCCGGAGCGCGTGCTGGCGGCGCTGAAACAGCGCAAAGCGCCCAGCCGGAGGCGCGCATGAAGCTTTCCTTCACCCTGAACGGCCAGAACCTGCGCCTGGACACGGCCCCGGACAAGCGCGTGGTGGACCTCTTGCGCGAGCTCAAAGCCCTTGACGTCAAGGAAGGCTGCGGCACGGGCGAGTGCGGGGCCTGCTCGGTGCTGGTGGACGGCGTGCACCGTTTGTCCTGCCTGATGCTCGCCGCGCAGTTGTCCGGCCGTGAGCTGACCACCGCCGCGGGCCTGGGGGCCGCGGGCCTGGGCAGCGAGTCCGCCCCGCACCCCATCCAGCGGGCCTTTGCCGAGCATGGGGCCGTGCAGTGCGGCTTCTGCTCGCCGGGGATGACCATCGCCGCCAGCGCCCTGCTGGCCCAGAACCCGGACCCCACGCGGGACGAGGTGCGCCGGGCCCTGTCCGGAAACCTCTGCCGCTGCACGGGCTACGTGAAGATCGTGGACGCCGTGCGCGCCGCCGCCAAAGAGCTGGGCGATGCCCCGAGCGATGTCTTGAGCGATGTTCCGGGCGATGCCCCGGGCGATGAAACCGCGGGCGCCAGGGGCGAGCCATGAACCTGCTCTTTCCGCGTGACCTGAAGGGGCTGTTCAAGGCCCTGGCCGAACCCGGCGCGCGCGTGCTGGCGGGCGGCACAGACCTCTTGGTGCGCCTGCGCGCAACCCCCCTGGCCGCAGCCAATGCACCCGAACAGGCCGAAGGGGCCGAAGTGCTCACCCTTGTCAGCCTGGACAGGCTCGCGGCCCTGCGCGGCATTGTTGAGGATTCCAAGGCCGAGACGCGCGACGCCGGGCCGGGAAACCTGCACCGCACCCTGCGCATCGGGGCGGCCACGACCCACGCGGAACTGCTGGCGCACCCGCTGGTCCGCGCGCGGCTGCCCGTGCTCGCCGCGGCCCTGGCCGAGCTGGGCTCGCCGCCCATCCGCAACGTGGCCACCCTGGGCGGCAACATCTGCACGGCCTCCCCGGCGGGCGACTCCCTGCCGCCGCTCCTGGTGCTGGGCGCAGAGGTGGAGCTGGCCTCGGCCGCGGGGGTGCGGCGCATGGCCCTGGCCGAGTTCATCCTTGGCCCTGGCCGCACGGCGTTCACGCCCGGCGAGGTGCTCCTGGCGGTGCATGTGCCGTTACCCGCCGTGGGCTGCGTGCAGCATTTCGAGAAGGTGGGGCGCAGAAGCGCGCTGGCCGTGGCCGTGGTCAGCCTGGCCGCCCTGGTGCGGCTGGACCGGCGGGGCAGGATCGCCGGGGCGCGCCTGGCCTGGGGCTCCGTGGCCCCGACCGTCTGGCGCTGCCCCGAGGCCGAGGCCGCCCTCGTGGGGCGCAGGCTCTCCCTCACCGCCCTGAACGAAGCTGCGGCCATTGTGCGCGCCCGCGTCCAGCCCATCGGCGACATCCGCGCCAGCGCCGCCTACCGCCGCGAGGTGGCGGGCAACCTGCTGCTGCGCCTGGCCGTGCTGCCCGGCTCACGCCCCCCGGCGCACCAGCACCAGCGAGAAATAGCTCGGCTTGTCCGGCACGTTATCGAGCCCGGTGATGACCTCCTCGCCCTCATGCCCCAGGCGGGTGACGAACACGGCGGAGTCGGCCAGATTTAGGCGCTCCAGCACCCGGCGGATGGTCGGCATGTTCTTGTAGGCCTTCAGGATCACGGCGGAATCCGCGGCAGAGAGAATGCGCTCCAGCTCGGCTTCTTCGGCCACGCCCGAGACCACGGCCAGGCTCTCGCCGCTCTCGGCCAGCACCCGGCCAGTATGCGCCGCCGCCGCCTGATAGCTGGTGATGCCGGGGATGACCACGACCGGAATCTCGGACAGCAGGCCGTTCAGGGTGCGCAGCAAATAGCCGAAGGTGCTGTACGTCAGCGGGTCGCCGAGCGTCAGGAAGGCCGCGTCCTTGCCCGCAGCCAGGAGCCCGGCCACGGTGTCGGCGTTGGCGCGCCAGGCGGCAGCGAGCACGGCCTCGTCGCGGGTCATGGGGAAGTCCAGGCGGATGATTTCCACCCCTGCGCGCAGGTGCGGCGCGGCGATGCTCTGGGCCAGGGAGAAGTCGTTCCTGGTGGACGCGGCGACGCAGACCACGTCGACCTTTTTCAGCCGGTTCACGGCCTTCAGGGTGATGAGCTCCGGGTCGCCGGGGCCGACGCCTATGCCATACAGGGTGCCATACTGTGTGCCGGGGCGGGTCATTTGGTGTCCTTGTGCTTGGAGGTCGGCATCTTGGGGGCCGGGCTCTTGATTTCGGGGTGCAGCAGGCCTGCAAGCTCTTCCGCCGCATCGACATTGCGCGGGCCGGGCCGCGAATACTTCATCTCGTCCACGAACCAGGCCCGACCGCTCACGGCTGCGGGGATGGCGCGCAGGCGCGGCCTTTGATTGAGCGGCAGGGGCGCGGGATTCATGGGGCCGCGCTGGATGAGGTAGGCCTCAGGCGCCAGGCGGATGACCTCCTCCTCGCTCAAGCGCGCGAACTTGGCCTTGTCGTCCACGCAATTGACGCCCCCGGCGCGGCGGATGATCTCGGCCACCAGCCCGGCCTGCCCGGCGGCCAGCATGTTCGGCGAGCGCACCTCGAAGAACACGCGCGGGCGCTCCGGGCTCGTGGAAAGTTTCGTGTCCAGGGCTGCAAGCCGCATTTCCAGGCCGCGCACCATGGCCTCGGCCTGCCCCTCGGAGCCGGTGAGCAGGCCCACGCGGCGGATGACGCTGAACAGCTCGGCAAAGGTTCCGGCATGGAACACGGCCACCTTGAGCCCGTGCTTGCGCAGCGCCTCCACGGGCAGCGAGGCCTCCTTGCGGCCCGCCAGCTGGAGCACCAGGTCGGGCCTTTGCGCCAGCACGGCCTCGATGTTCGGGCGCATGTGCGTGCCGATGACCGGCAGCCGCGTGATGCTTGCGGGCAGGCGGTCGGCGTTGGTGCGCGCCACGATGGCGTTGGTGCGGCCCAGGCCGTCCAGGATCTCGTTCAGCGCCCCGTACAGCGCGATGACGCGCTGGGCCGGACGCGGAAGCTCGATGGTCTGGCCCTGGTCGTCGGTGACGCTGACAGCCCCCTTTTCGAGGGCCAGGGCCGGTTCAGCCCAGAGCAGCAGCAGAAGCGCCAGGCACCAGATGCGCCTGGGGCGCGCCGGTGACAGGGTGCGCCGCAACGCGGATGTCCGTCTCATAGAGGTCCTTCAGGTTCGATTCCGTAAATATCTCGGCGGTCGGGCCGTCCAGGGCGATCAGCCCGGCTTTCAAAAACACCAGGCGCGGGCAGTACAGCGCGGCCAGGTTCAGGTCGTGCAGGGCCGAGAGGACGGTGCTGCCGCCCTTGTTCAGCGTTGCGAGGAGGTCGTATGCCTCGACCCGCCGGGCCATGTCCAGCGCGGACACGGCCTCGTCCAGAAGCAGCAGCTCCCGGCCCTGGGCCAGGGCGCGCGCCAGCAGCACGCGCTGGATCTCGCCGCCGGAGAGCTCCAGCGCCTGGCGCTCGGCCAGGTCCAGCGCGCGGGCGTCCTTGAGCGCGGCCTCGGCAGCGGCATGATCGTCCGGGCCATAGCCGGACAAGAAACCGGTGTGCGCAAAGCGGCCCATGAGCACCAGCTCGCGCACGCTGAAGCCGGCCGGGGCCTCCACGTGCTGCATCACGCAGGAAAGGCTGAGCGCCCGCTCCCGGTGCGACAGCTTGGCGATGTCCGCGCCCGCGATCTCGATGCGCCCGGAGGCCGCAGGCAAAAGCCCGG
The DNA here is from genome assembly GCA_964645095.1 of uncultured Desulfocurvus sp. GTDB lineage: Bacteria > Desulfobacterota > Desulfovibrionia > Desulfovibrionales > Desulfovibrionaceae > Humidesulfovibrio. Next base: position 23,916 of record CAZXZF010000014.1, read on the forward strand.
CCAGGGCCTTGATGAGCGTGGTCTTGCCCGAGCCGTTGGGGCCGAGCAGGCCGACCAG